>NZ_FOMM01000021.1:0-144633 GCF_900112625.1 Methylobacterium sp. 13MFTsu3.1M2 | reverse complement strand
ATCGCCGCCGTCAGAGACGTCTTGCCGTGATCGACGTGGCCGATCGTGCCAATGTTGCAGTGCGGCTTGGTGCGGGAGAACTTTTCCTTGCCCATGATTCCCATTCCTGCGGCGGGGACCACGCAAGGGCCCCGAATCCTGGTCCGCCGCCCCGAAGTTCCGACAGGGGCGAAAAACGCGGTCCGCTTAGAGGGTCGGCCGCCAGGGATCAAGCTCCGCGACGCGCGGGGGCCCGCCGACCGGCCCCGCTGTCAAGCCGCGGATGCGAGTCTTGAACGCCGAAACATCAATCACAGGCAGTATCCGCGCCGCTTTCGCGCCACAGTGTGGCTTCGCGGGCATAGCGGGATCCGTGCGGCCGAGCTTAAGTGGCGACAACAACGCGTCACCTCGGACCCCCGCCATGATGAAGAAGCTCCTCCTCGCCACCGCCGCGACGGCCCTGGTCACGACGGCCGCCTCCGCCGCCGACCTGCCGCGTCGCGCCGCGCCGCCGCCGGTCTTCACGCCGGTGCCGGTCTTCACCTGGACGGGCTTCTACGCCGGTCTCGAGTCCGCCTACACCTTCACCGACCGCGAGCGCATCACGACCGTCGGCGTCCAGCCCGGCAACGCCACCAACGTCGCCCTCGGCCGCCGCCCGTTCGCGACCTCGACCTCGCAGGACGGCTTCGCCAACATCGGCGGCACCGCCGGCTACAACTACCAGTTCACGCCGGGCGCCGGCATCGTCGTCGGTATCGCCAACAGCATCGACTGGACGGACATCACCAAGAACCGGGTCGTGCTCGGCACCGGCAACGTCGCCGGCGGCCCGCCGAACATCAGCCAGTTCCGCCAGAGCCTCGACTGGCTCGGCACCCTCACCGGCCGCGTCGGCTACGCCTTCGACCGCGTCCTGGTCTACGGGATGGGCGGCCTCGCCTACGGCAACGTGTTCCACGACGCCAACTTCTACACCCCGGGTGGCCGCCTCCAGTTCGCCGGCCGCTACGACGACTTCAAGACCGGCTTCGCCTACGGCGGCGGCATCGAGTTCGCCCTGCCGACCGACAGCTTCCTGAACACCTTCGCGCTCGGCCGCTACATCGGCATCAAGTACGACGCCATCACGGTGAAGGCCGAGTACCTGCACTACGACCTCGGCAGCCAGAACGTTCTCGTCGGCGCGGTCCCGGGCGTGGGCAACGGCGCGTACATCTCGCGCTTCCGCACCGAGGGCAGCATCGTCCGCGCCGGCTTCAACTACAAGTTCGGCGGCATCTGAGTCGGACGACGCCGGGGTCTCCCCGGCGAATCCCAGCGAGGGCGGGTGCCGACATCGGCGCCCGCCCTTTTTTCGTGGCGCACGCGCGCCGCGCGGCCGGCGCGCGAGACCCGGATCGCGCCCCACGATCTGCGACCGGGATCGCGGCCCGAGCCGCCGAGAGCCGCGTCAGCAGGCGCGCAGGTGCGCCACCAGCCGTCCGGCCGCAGCCTCCGCGGAGCCGGTATTGAGGATCGTCAGGTCCGCGGTGACGCCGCCCTCCCGAGCGAGACGCGCGGCCAGGTCGCCGTCCTGCGCCCGGCCGCGGGCGGCGATGCGCCGCGCCAGGATCTCGGCCGGCGCCGTGATCTCGACGACGCTCACCCGCGGGCAGGCCGCCCGCGCCCGCGCGACGACGCGGCGCGAGACGTTGCAGACCGCCACGTGCCCGTCGGCGACGCGCCGGCCGACCGCCTCCGGGAGCGCGTAGCCGAGGCCGTGGGCGCGCCAGCTCAGGGTGAAGCGCCCGGCCGCGCAGCCCTCGGCGAAGGCGGCCTCGTCGATCTCGTCGTTGTCCTCGTCGGCCGAGGGCGGGCGGGTGACGAGGCGGCGCGGGAAGACGTAGCGCGGGTCGTCGGCGAGCGCCGCCCGGGCGAGCCGGAGCAGCGTGTCCTTGCCGGCCCCGCTCGGGCCGACCACGAGGACGAGGCAGCCCGCCATCAGGCGACCCGCCGGCCGGCGCGCCAGACCTCGCGGACGACCGGCACGCCCTCGGCCCGCTGCACGCGCACGAGATCGGCCCGCAGCCCGGGCGCCAGGGCGCCGCGATCGGTCAGGCCGGTGGCGCGGGCGGGGTTTGACGTGACGGTGGCGAGCGCCGCGGGCAGCGTGATCCCGGGCGCCTGCTCGGGCAGCAGGAAGGCCGCCATCAGCAGGCTCGCCGGCACGTAGTCCGACGACAGGATGTCGAGGTGCCCGGCCTCGGCCAGCGCCAGGGCTGCGACGTTGCCGGAATGCGAGCCGCCGCGGATCAGGTTCGGCGCGCCCATCATCACGGTGAGGCCCTGCCGGTGCGCGGCTTCGGCCGCCTCCAGGGTGGTAGGGAACTCGGCCAGCCGCACGCCCTCGCCGACCGCGAGGTCGACGTCGGCCAGGGTGGTGTCGTCGTGGCTCGCCAGCGGGATGCCCATCTCGCGGGCGAACTGGACGAGGGCCGGCCGGTTCTTCGCGTTGAGCGCCCGCCCGTCGCGGACCTTGCGCTCGGTGTTGGCGCGGATCTCGTCCATCGGCCGGCCGCCGCGGGTGGCGTAGGTGTAGTACTTCTCCATGTCGCGGAACTGCCGCTGGCCGGGCGTGTGGTCCATCAGCGAGATCAGCCCCACCGGGTAGCGGGCCGTGAAGGTCGCCACCGTGTCGAGCACGTCCAGGGAGGGCAATTCGCAGCGCAGGTGCGTGAAGTGCTCGGCCCGGAACAGGTCGGCGGCGCGCGCGGTGGCGATGGCGCCGGCGAGCTGCTCCAGCTCGGAGCCGAGGCCGCTGCCGTCCGGATCGCTGCCGGCACGGAGCGAATCGAACACCGTGGTGATTCCCGAGGCGGTGATCTGCGCGTCGTAGGCCAGGACGGCGCCGAGGGGATGCCAGCGCACCTTCGGGCGCGGCGCGAAATGGCTCTCCAGGTGGTCGGTGTGCAGCTCGATCAGGCCGGGGATCAGGTGGTCGCCGCCGAGATCGAGGCCGCGTGCGGGCGGGCGCCCCTCGCCGATCTCGGCGATCGCCCCGTCCGACACCGCGAGCCAGCCGCGCTGTACCCGGTCCGGCAGGACCAGGGTCGCGTTCTCGAGGATGAAATCGTCCATCGTGAGGATCCTCAGGCTGCCCGGGCTTGCGGCGCGAAGCGGGTGACATCGACCACCCGGGTCGCCACAGCGTCGCGCATCTCGCTGTCGTGGAAGATGCCGAGCACGCCGGCCCCGGCCCGGAGCTTCTCACGGACGAGCTCGGCCACCACGGCGCGGTTCTCCGCGTCCAGGGAGGCGGTCGGCTCGTCGAGGAGCAGGAGCGGCCGGTCGGCGATCAGGCCCCGGGCAATGTTCACCCGCTGCTGCTCGCCGCCCGAGAAGGTCGCGGGCGGCAGGCCCCAGAGCCGCTCCGGCAAGTTGAGCCGGGCCAGCAGGGTCTCGGCCCGCGCGCGTGCCGCCGCTTCGGACAATCCGCCCTCGCGGCCGGCGGCCTCGACGACGTCGAGGGCCGGGACCCGGGGGATCACCCGGAGGAACTGCGACACGTAGGCGATCACCCGCGCCCGCAGCGCCAGGACCGCCCGCGGATCGGCCCGGACGACGTCCACGACCGTCGCGCCGTCGCGGACCAGGATCGCGCCGCCGTCGCAGCGGTAGTTGCCGTAGGCCATCTTCAGCAGCGAGGATTTCCCCGCTCCGGACGGGCCGCCGAGCACCACGCACTCGCCGGGCTCCACGGACAGGCTGACATCGCCCACCACCGGCAGCACGACGCCGCCGCGCAGGTGCAGGGTGAAGCTCTTGGCGACGGTCTCGAAGGTCAGGAGCGCGGTCATGCGGCGAGCACCGAGGCAACGAGGAGCTGGGTGTAGGCGTGCTCGGGATCGTCGAGCACGCGGTCGGTGAGGCCGGTCTCGATCACCCGGCCGGCGCGCATGACCATGATCCTGTGCGAGAGGAGCCGCGCCACCGCGAGGTCGTGGGTGACGATGATCACCGCGAGCCCCAGCTCGGCCGAGAGCCGGCGGATCAGGTCGAGGAGCCGGGCCTGGACCGAGACGTCGAGGCCGGAGGTCGGCTCGTCCATCAGCACCAGGCGGGGGCCGGTGACGAGGTTCCGGGCGATCTGCAGGCGCTGGCGCATGCCGCCGGAGAAGCGCGTCGGCGGGTCGTCGATCCGGTCGGCGGCGATCTCGACGCGGCCGAGCCAGTCGAGGGCCTGGGCGCGGATCCGCCCGTAATGGCGGTCGCCGAGCCCCATCAGCCGCTCGCCGACATTGCCGCCGGCCGAGACCGCCATGCGCAGGCCCTGGGCCGCGTCCTGGCGAACGAAGCCCCACTCGGTGCGCATCAGCGCCCGGCGCCCGGCCTCGCTCAAGGTGGCGAGGTCGCGCAGCGCGCCGTCGCGCGTCCGGTAGGCGACCGTCCCGGAATCGGGCGCCAGCTCGGTGGCGATGAGGGAGAGCAGCGTCGACTTGCCCGAGCCGGATTCGCCCACGATCGCCAGCACCTCGCCGGGGACGAGGTCGAACGACACGTCGGCGCAGGCGAGCCGGGCGCCGTAGCGCTTGGTCAGGCCGCGGACCTGAAGCAGGGTTTCGCTCATCGGGTCGCCTCCGCGGCGTCGGGCAGGAAGGGGGGATCGAGGCGGAAGCTGTAGCCGTAGCGCTCGAAGCCGAGGCTCTCGTAGAAGGCGTGGGCCGGCTTGGCGTCGACGTTCGACGACAGGGCGAGCTTGTAGCAGCCCCGCGCCTCGGCGAGCCGGGCCGCCTCGTGCATCATCGCCCGGCCGTGGCCGCCGCCGCGGTGCCGGGACGCGACCACGACACTCTCGACGAGCGCCGAGGGCGTGCCCCAGTGGGCGATGTTGTCGAGGATGACGAGACAGAAGGTGCCGACGACCGCGCCGTCGCGTTCGGCCACGTAGAGCCCGTAATCGGGATAGGCCGCGAGCCGGTCGAGCAGCGCCCCGGCCTGTGCCAGGGTCGCCACCCGCCCGCCGTTCAGCTCGGCGTAGAGGTCGAGGATCGCGGGCAGGTCGGGCTTTCCGGCCCGGCGGACCGTGAGGTCGGTCATAGCGCGTCTCATGCCGCGTCCCCCGTGCCGACATGGCCGTCCGCGCGGCGCCCCTCGCAATGGTCGGTGTCCGAGCAGACGAACATCCGCCGGCCCGCATCGTCGAGCAGCACCTCGTCGAGATAGACGCCCTCGGCACCGCACAGCGCGCAGGGATGCTCGAACGCCTGGATCCGGAACGGGTGGTCCTCGAAGTCGAGGCTGCGCACCCGCGTGTAGGGCGGCACCGCGTAGATCCGCCGCTCGCGGCCCGCGCCGAAGAGCTGGAGCGCCGGGCAGTCGTCCATCTTGGGGTTGTCGAATTTCGGCGTCGGCGACGGGTCCATCACGTAGCGGCCCGCCACCTCCACCGGGTACGCGTAGGTGGTGGCGATGTGGCCGTGGCGGCTGATGTCCTCGTAGAGCTTCACGTGCATGGCGCCGTACTCGGCCAGCGCGTGGAGCTGGCGGGTCTCGGTCTCGCGGGGCTCGAGGAAGCGCAGGGGCTCGGGGATCGGCACCTGGTAGACGAGGGTCTGCCCCTCGGTGAGCGGCGTCTCGGGGATGCGGTGGCGGGTCTGGATCACCGTCGCCTCCGCGGTGCGGGTGGTGGTGGCCACCCCGGAGGTCTTGGCGAAGAAGCGGCGGATCGAGACCGCGTTGGTGGTGTCGTCGGCGCCCTGGTCGATGACCTTCAGCACGTCCGAGCGGCCGAGGATCGCGGCCGTCACCTGCACGCCGCCGGTGCCCCAGCCGTAGGGCATCGGCATCTCGCGGGAGGCGAAGGGCACCTGGTAGCCCGGCACCGCGATGGCCTTGAGGATGGCCCGGCGGATCATCCGCTTCGTGCCCTCGTCGAGATAGGCGAAGTTGTAGCCCGGTTCGCTCTCCGGGCGGTGCGCGATCGCGGCGCTCATTCGGCGGCCTCCTGCATCTCGACGGTGTCGGACCCGTGCTCGAACTCGGTACGTAGCCGGCGAACCAGCTCCAGCTCGGCCTGGAAGTCGACGTAGTGGGGCAGCTTCAGGTGCTCGACGAAGCCGGTCGCCTGGAGACTGTCGCAGTGGGCCAGCACGAACTCCTGGTCCTGGGCCGGGCTCGCCACTGGCTCACCGAGCTCCTCCGCGCGGAGCGCCCGGTCGACCAGGGCCATCGCCATGGCCTTGCGCTCGCTCTGCCCGAAGCTCAGCCCGTAGCCGCGGGTGAACTGGGGCGGGGCCGCCCCGGAGCCCTTGAACTGGTTGACCATCTGGCACTCGGTGAGCCGCACCCGGCCGAGCGGCACCGCGAAGCCCAGCTCCTCGGGCACGAACTCGAGCGCGACCTCCCCGACCCGGATCTCGCCGACGAACGGGTGGGTGCGGCCGTAGCCGCGCTGCGTCGAGTAGGCGAGGCCGAGCACGAAGCCCTCGTCGCCCCGGGCCAGCGCCTGGAGGCGGAGCGCCCGGTCAGCGGGGTAGTCCACCGGCTCGCGGGTGAGGTCGCCCGCGGGCGCGCCGTCGTCCGGGGGCGAGGGCTCGATCAGGCCGTCCCGGGCCAGCAGGTCGGTGACCCGCGGGCAGGTGCTGGCATCGGCGCGCGGCGCGGCCTCGGCGGCGGACTCGATCCCGGCTTCGGACTCGGCCGCGAGCGCGAAGTCGACCAGCCTGTGGGTGTAGTCGAAGGTCGGCCCGAGCACCTGCCCGCCGGGCAGGTCCTTGAACGTCGCGGAGATCCGGCGCTCGACCGCCATGGCGCCGGTGTCGACCGGCGCGGAGGCGCCGAAGCGCGGCAGCGTGGTCCGGTAGGCCCGGACCAGGAACACCGCCTCGACGACGTCGCCGCGCGCCTGCTTGAGCGCCAAAGCCGCGAGGTTCGGATCGTAGAGCGAGCCCTCGGTCATCACCCGGTCGACGAGCAGCGCCATCTGCTCCCGAATCTGCTCGACGGAGAGCTCCGGCACGGCCGGATCGCCCCGGCGCGCCTCGGCGAGGAGACGGTGAGCGTTGTCGATGGCGGCCTCGCCGCCCTTCACGGCCACGTACATGGATCAGGCCTCCGTCACCGTCGTGGAGCGCGGCAGGCCGGCCACGCGGCCGGGCGCCGTCAGGATCAGGTCGACGCCCAGGGGGAAGCCCGCGCGGTTCTCCGCGAGCTGCGCCGCGAAGCCGTCCGGCAGGGGCGCCGGCGCGATCCCGGCGGTGCCCCGGATGCCGGGGCCGGACAGGCACAGCCCCTCCCCCTCCGCGAGCGCGTCGAGGGCGAGCACCAGCGTCGTGGCGGTGTCGGGATAGGTCGGCGTCCCGGCGGCGAACTCCGCCAGCGGCGGGCAGCGCGCCGGGTCGCTGACCAGCGCGAAGGCCGCCGCGGCCGGGTCGCCGGTGAGCGGCGCGCCGGTGTGGAAGCGCAGGTATTCCGCGACCTCCGGCGCCGCGGCGAGGGCCGGATCGAGCCAGACCGGCGTGTCGGCGTCGGTGAGCGTAAGCGCGACGGCGGCCAGTTCCGGCGTCAGGGGCGCGGGCGGCGCGAGGCCCGGCGCGAGGGACCGGACGCGTCCGGGGCGGGCGAGGGCGTCCATCACGGCGCGGAACGTGTCCTGCGCGTCGTGGACCGGGTCGGCGAAGCCGGGGGCGAGCATGCTCAATCCTCTCCGCGGGCGAGGGTCAGGAAGTCGACCCGGGTGGCGGCCGTGCGCCGGGCGGCCCGATCCCGGGAGGCCGCGAGCCGCCGGGCGGCGGGCTCCAGGGCGGCCTCGACCCGGGCGCGCCGGACCGGATCCTGCCAGAGGGCGTCGAGGATCGCGGCGAGCCGCGCCTTCGCGCGGTCGCGGCCGAGATGGTAGGCGAAGCCCGCCGGACCGTCCGCGAGGCGGATGGCGGCCCGGGTCACGCTGACCTCGCCGAGATTGAACGGGCGACCGTCGCCGCCGATCCGGCCCGACGCCATCACGAGACCGGTCTCGGGCGGACGCAGGTCCGCGGCCGCGGGCGCTTCGAGGCCCGACACGGCCGCCTCGAGGGCCGCCTCGAGATCCGCGCGGCTCGCCTCGGCACAGAGGGCCATGACCGCCTGGCGCGCCGCGGTCTCGCCCTCGGATCCCGGATGTCTCGGGGTCGTCGTCATCGCGAATCCCTTCGTCGCTCGGTTGTCTAGGTGTATAGACAACTGGCGTGCGCCGCACAAATGAAGTTTGGATGACAGGATGGATGCGCAGGAGCAGGCGGCCGGCCTCGTCCGGGGCGAGGGGCTGACGGCGTGGCGGCAGATCGCCGACGCGCTGACGGCCGAGATCGCGGCGGGACGCTACGCGCCGGGACAGCAGCTCCCCGCCGAGGCCGCGCTGGCGGCGCGGTTCGCGGTGAACCGGCACACGGTGCGGCGCGCCCTCGCGGCGCTGGCCGAGGGCGGGCTCGTGCGCGCCAGCCAGGGCCGGGGCACCTTCGTGGAGGAGGCGCCGCTCGCCTACCCGATCGGGCCGCGCACGCGCTTCTCCGAGATCGTCGCCGGGGCCGGGCGCGAGGCCTGGGGCGACCTCGTCGCGGCGACCACGGTCCCGGCCGGGACCGAGCAGGCGGCGTCCCTGGCCCTCGCCCCCGGCGCGCCGATCCTGGAGCTGCTGACGGTCCACCGGGCGGACGGCGCCCCGCTCTCGACGGCGCTGACCTGGCTGCCGCTGCCGCGCTTCGCGGGTTTCGCCGAGGCCTACGCGGCGCGTGGCTCGATCACCCGGGCCTTCGCGACCTGCGGCGTCCACGACTACACCCGGCTCTCGACACGGATCCGGGCCCGCCCCGCGGATCCCGCGGAGGCGCAGCGCCTCGACATCGCGCCGGCGCGGGTCGTGCTGGTGGTGTCGAGCGTCAACATCGATCCAGCCGGCGTGCCGATCCAGGCGAACCGCACCCTGTTCGCCGCCGACCGCGTGGAGCTGGTGATCGGCGGGTGATGCGATGCCCGCGCGACGTCCGCGCGACCTCCGCGCGATGTCCGCGCGACGGCCTCGGCACTCCGTCCTCGCGAGCGGAGCGAAGCGAGCCGGGGCAGAGCGACCCTGGGTCATTGCGCTCCGCGCGTGATGCCGGAAAGCCGAGGCCTCCCTCAGCGCGCCGCCGGCCCGATGATCGCCCGGCGCAGGCGGGTCGAGACCCAGTCGATCGCCGCCACGGTCACGAGGATCATCAGCACCAGGAAGGCGACCTGCTGCAGCTCCAGCACGCGGATCAGCTCGGTGAGGTACTGGCCGATGCCGCCCGCGCCGACGATGCCGATGATCGTCGCCGACCGGGTGTTCGACTCGAAGAAGTAGAGGACCTGGCTCGCCAGCACCGGCAGCACCCCGGGGATCAGCCCGAAGCGGATGCGGTGGAGCGCCGAGCCGCCCGAAGCGACGACGCCCTCGCCGGCCCGCTTGTCGCAGGTCTCGATCGCCTCCGAGAACAGCTTGCCGAGCGCGCCGAAATCCGAGCACGCGATCGCGAGCGCCCCGGCGAACGGGCCCAGGCCGACGACGTTGATCCAGATCAGCGCCCAGATCAGCACGTCGACCGAGCGCATCACGTCGAGGCCGCGGCGGACCGCGAACCGCGCGAACGGGTTGGGCACGACATTCCGCGCCGCCAGGAACGCCACCGGGAAGGCGAGGATCGCCGCCGTCAGCGTGCCCAGGAAGGCGATGCCGAGGGTCTCGCCCAGCGCGTGCAGGAAGGTCCAGAACTGGCCCTCCGGCGATGGCGGTAGCATCAGCACCGCGAAGGTGCCGAGCCGCCCGAGCCCGTGGAGGATCCGCGCCACCGAGAAGTCGAGGCGCCAGTAGCCGAGCGCCGCAAGCCCCACCAGGACGACGAGCAGGGCGGCGAGCCGCGCCCGCCCCGGCCAGTCGGTGTGGAACTGCGCGGGGTAGCGCGCGCGCAGGCGGCCGAGGTCGGCCCGGGCCGCCGCCCGCAGGGTCTCGGGACGCGCGCTCATCGGGCGTGCTCCGCGCCGATCAGGCGGTGGCGGACCCGCTCGGTGACGAGGTCGATGCAGAAGACGGTCAGGATGATCAGCACGAGGATCGCGCTCACGTCCGCGTAGTAGAAATTGCGGATCGCCACGAGGAATTCCTGGCCGATGCCGCCGGCGCCGACGAAGCCCATCACCCCGGCGCCGCGCACGTTGATCTCGAAGCGCAGCAGCGCGTAGGAGGCGAAGTTCGACAGCACCTGCGGCAGGACCGCGAAGCGCACCGTCTGGACCCAGGTCGCGCCCGAGGCCGACAGGCCCTCGACGGGCCGCATGTCGATGTTCTCGACCACCTCGGAGAACAGCTTGCCCAGCGCGCCCGTGGTGTGGATCGCGATGGCGAGCACGCCCACCATCGGGCCGAGGCCGAAGGCGATGACGAAGATCAGCGCGAACACGACCTCGGGGACGGTGCGGCACAGTTCCAGGAGGCGCTTGGCGCCGACGCGCAGCACGCGCGACCGCACGAGGTTGGCGGCGGCCACGAAGCTGAGGGCGAAGCCCGCCAGCCCCCCGAGCAGCGTCCCGAGATAGGCCATGAGCAGGGTCTCGCCCAGCAGGCCCAGCCATTTGGGCAGGCCCCAGTACCAGGCGCGGACGTCCTCCAGCGGGTGCTCGAGGCTGATCGGCGGCAGGATCTGCTGGATGTAGGCGGTGAACTTGCCGATGTTCTCGGCGAAGACCAGCGGCCGCACCTCGGCGATCAGGCCCGCGACCACGGCGAGCGCCGCCACCAGGGCGAAGCCCGCCAGCGTGCGGCGGCGGGCCTCGCCGGTCGCCGCCGCGTAGAGGCCGGAGAGGGCGGCTGCCCGCTCCGGCGACAGGGGTGTCAGACCGCGCAAGGCGGGCGGCTCCGGATCAGGACTTCCGGCGCTGCTCGTCATTGAACCGCAGCATGTCGATGATCGGCTGGTAATCCTTGAGGGTCACCGGCGTGAGATCCTGGTCCTTGCCGTCGGAGAGCCGGTCGAACGCGGCCTTGTCGGCCTTCGGCAGGGCCACGAAGGCGTCGCGGATCTTGGCCTTCAGGTCGTCCGGCAGGCTCGCCAGCACGGCGAAGGGCCCCTCCGGCAGGAAGTCGGACTTGAACACGACCCGGAAGTCCGACTGCTGCATCGGCGTGCCGTCGGGCTTCTTGAGCATGCCCTTGGCGGCCATGCGGGTGACCATCGTGTCGGTCTCGGAGTTCCACAGGTTGGCGGCGGCGTCGGCCGTGCCCTGGGTGAGCGCCAGGACGGCGTTCTCGTGGCTGCCCGCGTAGAAGGTCTTGCCGAAGAACTTCTCGACGTCGTAGCCGGCCCGCTTCAGGAAGAAGCGCGGCGCCTGGTTACCGGAGGTGGAGTTCGGATCGACCAGCGCGAGGTTCTTGCCCTTGAGATCCTCGACGGTCTTGTAGGGGCTGGAGGCCAGCACGTAGACCACCGAATAGTAGCCCGAGGCGCCGGTCTCGTGCTTCTGGTTGACGATCGGCTCGATCTTGACGCCGGTCATCACGGCCCGGGCGAAGGAAGCCGGCCCGTACCACGCGATCTGGATGTTGCCGGCGCGCTGGCCCTCGATCACGGCGGCGTAGTCGCTCGCCACCCGCAGCTTCACCGGCACGCCGAGGGTCTTGGTCAGGTAGGCGGTGAGCGGCGCCCAGCGGTCGGCGGTGCCCGAGGCGTTCTCGGCCGGGATCACGCCCAGCGTCAGCTCCGGATACTGAGCCTTCCAGTCCTGGGCGGCGGCCGGCAGGCCGAGGAGGGCGAGGGCCGCGGCGGCGGCGGCGAGGGTGCGTCGGGTGATCATCGGGTCGTCCTTCGTGGCGTCGGCGAGGTTCGGCCGGCCGGAGGCCGGTCGGGCGTTTCCGAACAGTTTCGTTGGCGGTTTCTGTTGGGGCCCGGGGCCCGGGTCAGGCGCCGAGGGCGGCCTCGCGGACCGGGCGTACCGGTACGAGACCGGGCCGGCCCGGCATCGCGGCCCGCTGCTCCGCCTCGCGCTGCGCGGAATCGTCCAGCACCTCGCCGGCCTCCAGGCCGTAGAGCCGGCGCGCCACGTCCTCGGTGAGGTCGAAGGGGCCGCCCTCGAACACGACCCGCCCGGCCGCGAGGCCGACGAGGCGGTCGCAGTAGGCGCGGGCGAGGTCGAGGGAGTGCAGGTTGCACAGCACCGTGATGCCGTAGCGCCGGTTCACGTCGGCGAGCGCGTCCATCACGAGCCGCGTGTTGCGCGGGTCGAGCGAGGCGACCGGCTCGTCGGCGAGCAGGATCTCGGGTTCCTGCACGAGGGCGCGGGCGATGGCGACGCGCTGCTGCTGGCCGCCCGACAGGCCGTCGGCCCGCTGGCCGGCGAACTCGCCCATGTCGAAGCTCTCCAGGGCGGCGAGGGCCATGGCCCGGTCCTCGGCGGACCATTGCCGGAGCAGGGCGCGGTGGGTCGGCACGTGGCTGAGGCGCCCCATCAGCACGTTGGTCATGACGTCGAGCCGGCCGACGAGGTTGAATTGCTGGAAGATCATGGCGCAGCGGGTGCGCCACTCGCGCAGCGGGCGGCCGCGCAGGGTGGTGACCTCGCGGCCGTCGTGGAGGATGCGCCCCGAACTCGGATCCGCCAGCCGGTTGATGAGGCGCAGCAGCGTGGACTTGCCGGCACCGGACCGGCCGATCACCCCGACGAAGCTGCCGGGCTCGATCCGGAGCGACACGCCGTCGACGGCGCGTCGGTCGCCGTACTGGCGCGTGAGATCCTCGATAACCAGCATGCCACCATCCGCCGGGGAACGGCCGCACGTAGACGCCGGTTTGACGACGATTGGATGACGTATTCGGAACGATTATATTTGCCGGCGCAGCATCTCGGCTTTTCGATAGCCGACTTAATCTTCGTGGCGCTCCAGGAATGCTTCGATGGGCAGCCCGCGGAAATCCGGCAGCGCCCGGCGCAGGCGCTCGTGGTCCCAGTCCCACCACGCCAGGCGGGTCAGACGGTCAGCGACCACCTCGGGGAAGCGGCGCCGGACCGGCCGGGCGGGATTGCCGACGACGATCGTGTAGGGCTCGACGTCGCGGGTGACGATGGCGCCCGCCCCCACCACCGCGCCGGTGCCGATCGTGCGCCCGGGCAGGACGACTGCGCCGTGGCCGATCCAGACGTCGTGGCCGATCGCCACCGGGCTCGCCCGGCGCCGGTCGAAGAAGGCGGGCTCGTCCAGTTCCTCCGGCCAGTAGGCGCGCGCCCGGTAGGTGAAGTGCGCCTGCGACGCCCGCTCCATCGGGTGGTTGCCGGGATTGATCCGCACGCTGGCGGCGATCGAGCAGAACTTGCCGATCGCGGTGTAGATCACCTCGCCGTCCTCACCGATGTAGGAATAGTCGTCGAGGGTCGTCTCGGTGAGGCGGGTGCGGGCGCCGACCTCGGTGTAGCGGCCGAGGCGGCTGTCGACGACCCGGGCGCTCGGATCGAGGGCGGGTTCGAGGCCGAGGGGGCGGTCAACCACGGGCCTCTCCGAAGGGCAGGCGCGCCAGGAGCCGGAACGGCCCCGACCCGTCCTGGGTCAGGAGGCTGACGGCGTCGATCCGCAGGGGCTCCGGTCCCGCGGCGGCGTAGGCCTCGGACAGGCGCCGGTGCCAGAGGTCGCGCTCCGCCTCCGGCAGGGCGTCGGTCAGGGTCATGTGGAAGCGGAAGGCCTCGAACACGTAGGGGTAGCCCCAGCGGTCGAGGAGCGCGCGGCCGCGCGGGTCGAGGCGCTCCGGCCGGCGCTTGGCGCGCTCGGCCTCCGTGAGCGGTGCCCGGAACGGGTCGAGGGCGGCGACGCACTCGGCGGCGAGGAGCCCGAGTTCCGGCGGGGGTGTCTCCGGCACCAGGGCGAGGAACGGCCCGAGGGCGGCGACCCGGAGCGGCCCCACCGCCACTGGCGGGTGCGCGGCCGCGAGGGCGCGGGCGGCGGCCACGAGGTCGGCCTCCCCGGTGCCGGGGGCGAGGCGCAGCGGCGCCTTGAGGGTGGCGTGGAACCCGTAGACCCGCGCGCCGGCCGTGACGGGTGCGAGATCGCCGAGCCCCTCCGGGTGCGGCACCGGCAGCCCGGTGACGTTGTCGGTGCCGAGGATCGCCCGGCCGAAGGCTTCGAGGCGCGAATCCGGGGCGGGCAGCCAGTAGAGGGCGTAGCGGCGCGACACGTCAGGGCCTCCGATCGCCGGGCGGTCAGGCCGTCGGCGCGTAGGTGCGCGCGTCGGCGGCCCGCCGGGGGCGCACGTCCATGGCATTGCCCCGCCACACGATGGCGCTCCGCATCCAGGCGCCGACCCAGATCGCCGGGATCAGGGCGTCGCGCGCCAGGAAGGCGGCCAGCGTGCGGGGCGAGCGGTGCCAGCCCGCGCGGACCGCGAGCCGGTGCTCGGCGGCATAGCACAGGGCGGCGAGGCCGGCAGCGCCCGCGAGGCCCGCGAGGCTTCCGGCCCAGAGGGCGACGAGGAGCGCCGGCAGCAGGACGCCGCTGCCGATCTCGGGGGCGAAGAACAGCGGGAAGGTCACGCGGCGCAGGCGCGCCCAGCGCAGCTGCCGCGCCCAGACCTCCCGGAAGCCGCGCGGGCCGAGCGGCTGCTCGAACGGGCTCGCCACGAGGTGGACCCGCTTGCCGGCGGCGCGCACGAGCTTGGTGGCGGCCGCGTCCTCGGCGATCTCGGCCGCGAGCGCCTGGAGGCCGCCCTGCGCCTCCAGGAAGGGCTTGTGCCAGAGCATGCTCTTGCCCTGCGCGAAGCCCAGCCCGAAGGCCTCGGCGGCGTATTGCCAGCGCGCCTGCAGGGTGTTCAGGAAGGCGCACTCCACCTCCGCCATGAAGCTGCCCGGGCGGGCGCCGGCCGGGGTGGAGCAGACGAGGCCGGTATCGGCGCGCCACGCCGCCTGCAGCCGCTGGAGGTAGTCCGGCGGCATGGCGACGTTGGAATCGGCGAGCACCACCCAGTCGTGGGCGGCGGCGCGCCAGCCGCGCAGGCAGTTGTTGAGCTTCGGGTTGGCGCTGACGCGCTCGTCGCCGCGGATCAGGCGGGCGGGCACGTGCGGGTGGGCCTCGATCAGGCGCTCCACCATCGGGACGATCGGGTCGGCCGGGTCGGCCACGCAGAAGATCAGCTCGTAGGACGGGTAGTCGAGACGGAAGCTGCGGAGGAGCATCTCCTCGCTGTAGGCCTCGACCCCGCGCAGGGGGCGGACCAGGGAGACGGGCGCGCCGTCCGGGAACCGCGACGGGCCGTGGTCCCGGCCGAGGCGCCGGGCCGCGACGGCGATGCTGCCGATCTGGACGACGGCCAGGAGCGCGCCGAGGGACAGGGCCGGCACCGTGGCGTCAATCATGCGGATCCCTCGTGCGATCGGGCGAGCGGTCCGGTCCGCTAGCGGCCGGACCGCGTCAGGCGTGTGACAGCGCCGCCCGACGCTCTCGGACACGCTCTCGGACACGCTCGCCGACGCGCGGCGTCGCGGGCCGTCACCCAACCGTCACCGCGCGGTTTTAATCCCCGCTCACCACGAAAGATTCCGCGCGAGGGTTCATGTCCGATACCGCCGTGATGCCGTCGGGGGCGGTGGGAGGCCGGAAGGCGGGCGGCCCGCGCCTCGACCACGGGATGCATCTCGGCGGGGTGGTGGCGTTCCTGCTCGTCCTCGTGGCGGGCCTGGGCTACGCGGTGGTGAGCCTCATCGCGGACATGAACGCGGTCGGGGAAGCGCCCCTGGCCTACGGCGCCTTCGCGCTGCTCGGCCTCGCCCTGCTGATCGCCCTCGCCTTCGAGTTCGTGAACGGCTTCCACGACACGGCCAACGCGGTCGCCACGGTGATCTACACCCACTCGATGCCGCCGCTCGTCGCGGTGATCTGGTCGGGCGTGTTCAACTTCCTCGGCGTGATGCTGTCCTCGGGCGCCGTGGCCTACGCGATCGTCACGCTGCTGCCGGTCGAGCTGATCCTCAACGTCGGCTCGCACGCGGGCTACGCGATGATCTTCGCGCTGCTGCTGGCGGCCATCATCTGGAACCTCGGGACCTGGGCGTTCGGGCTGCCGAACTCGTCGTCCCACGCGCTGATCGGCTCGGTGCTCGGCGTCGGCCTCGCCAACCAGCTGATGAACGGCGGCGACGGCACCGCGGGCGTCGACTGGACCCAGGCGCTCAACGTCTTCAAGGCGCTGCTGTTCTCCCCGGTCTGCGGCTTCGTGCTCGCGGCGCTGCTGCTGCTCGCCCTGAAGGTCACGGTCCGCCGCAGGGACCTCTACGAGGCGCCCGCGGGCGACGCGCCCCCGCCCCTCTGGATCCGCGGCCTGCTGATCCTCACCTGCACGCTGGTCTCGTTCTTCCACGGCGGCAATGACGGGCAGAAGGGCATGGGCCTGATCATGCTGATCCTGATCGGCGCCGCCCCCACCGCCTACGCGCTCAACCGCACCATGGCGGACGACACGACGCCCGCCTTCGTGCAGGCCTCGACGGCGGCGAGCGCGGTGTTCGCCGCCCGCGCCCCCGGCGCGGCGGTGCCGGACGCCGCGGCCGCGCGCCGGACCGTGACGGAGGCGCTCAAGACCAAGGCGCTGAACACGCCGCCCGTGTACGCGGCGCTGGCGGCGCTCTCGAACGACATCGCCGCCAGCGTGAAGAATTACGGCGCGATCCGCACGGTGCCGGCCGCCCAGACCCAGAACCTGCGCAGCGACATGTACCTCGCCGCCGACGCGGTGCGCGTGCTGCCGGGCGCCGGGGCGGACTTCTCGGAGGCCGACAAGGCCGACCTGAAGCGCTACGCGGGCCTGCTCAACGACGGCACGCGCTACATCCCGGGCTGGGTCAAGGTCTGCGTCGCCCTGGCGCTGGGTCTCGGTACCATGGTCGGATGGAAGCGCATCGTCGTCACGGTGGGCGAGAAGATCGGCAAGACCCACCTGACCTACGCGCAGGGCGCCTCGGCCGAGATCGTCGCCGCCGGCACGATCGGACTGGCCGAGCTCTACGGCCTGCCGGTCTCGACCACCCACATCCTGTCGTCGGGCGTCGCCGGCACGATGGCGGCCAACGGCTCGGGCCTCCAGATGTCCACGGTGCGCAACATGGCGCTCGCCTGGATCCTGACCCTGCCGGCGGCGATCACCCTCGCGGCCGCTCTGTTCTACCTCCTGCGCCACGTGTTCTGACGCGGGTCCGGCCGGACGGGCCGGAGACCGCGCTCCGCCCCCCGACGAAGCGACCCGGTCTCCGGCCTCCCGCAGCGCGCCCCGGCGCTTCAGGAACTCGCCATCGCCCGCACGAAGGCCAGGCAGGTCCGGCGCGCCGCCGGACTGTCGATCGCCACGAAGGCCGAGACGAGGTCGGCCGCCTGGGTCATGGCCGCGTCGGGCCGGTCGGCATCCGGGTAGAAGCTCGCCACCGGCACGTCGAGGATGCCGGCGATGCGGCTCAGGGCGTCGCTCGTGCGCGCCGCCCCCGGTAACGGCGCGCGGTCCCGGGCCGGATCCGCGGAAGCGTCGGGCGTCATCGCTCAGGCCGCCTTGTGGCCGAGCTGGATCGCCCGGGCGATCTCCGAGCGCCGCGCGGCGTAGCCCGGGGCCACCATCGGGTAGTCGGCCGGCAGGCCGTACTTGGCCCGGTACCGCTCGGGGGTGAGGCCGTGCGCGGTGAGGTGGCGCTTCAGGGTCTGGTAGGACCGGCCGTCGATGAAGCTGATCAGGCCGTCCTGCTGGATCGAGGCATCGACCTGCGACTGGCTCAGCCCGACCCCGCCGAACTCCGACGGCGCGCAGCGGAGCACCGCGATCGCCGTATGCACTTGGTCGATCAGCGCCGGCAGCGCCGTGACCTCGATCGCGTTGCGCGAGACGTAGGCCGCGACGATCGCGCCGACCTTCTCCAGCATGAAGGTTGAACGGTGGTCGGTGAGGTGGTCCATCTGAGACATCGCTGTTCGAGGGCGTCCCGATCCTCGTGCCCCGTCCCCGGTGGGCCCGCTCGCGCGGGCTTTGCAGGACGAAACCGAGGCGACGGGCCAGCCGAGGGATTTCTACCTCAAGTTGATTTCACTCCGTTTCTTGAGGTTGCAGATAATATACAATATGAGCCGCCGGCGGTTTGTCCGGCAGCGCGAGGCTTTTTGCTCCACCGCGCAACCGGCGGCATTCCCGCCATGGTTACTGATACGTTCACTGATTTCGGTCGCTGAGATCGGCGTCTGAACCGGATATCGGCATCGGCCGATGCCGGCGGCGCGCAACCTCGGGGGCCCCCGGCGCCGATCCGGGACCGCTCGGTCGCGGCGGTCGCGCGCCTGACCGATCCCGCCCGCGCGGCGTGCGGCCACGCCCGTCTCGCCCCGCTCCGGGGCCAGCCGCGACCCGCCGCCCCGGCCGCGCCGGGGCGGCAGGCCGTCTCACGCCGCGCGGTCGCTCCGGCGCAGGCTCGCCGGCATGGCGAAGAGCGCGAGCCCGGCGGCGACGAGGCAGAGCACGCCGATCCCGTAGAGCGCGGGCGTCGTCGAGCCGGTGAGATCCTTCACCCAGCCGACCATCACCGGGCTGACGATGCCGCCGAACTGGCCGAGCGTGTTGATCAGCGCGATCCCGCCCGCCGCGCCGACGCCGGTGACGAGCTTGGCCGGCAGGGTCCAGAAGGTCGGGATCGAGGCGACGATGCCGGCGCCCAGCAGCGCCAGGGCGAACATCAGCGGCACGATGTGCTTGTCGAACAGGCCGGCGCCGAAGAAGCCGAGCGCCGCCGCGATGGCGAGGCCCGCGACGAATTTCGGCCGCTCGCCCGAGGCGTCGGACAGGCGCCCGATCACCACCATGCTGATCGCCCCGCAGATGTAGGGGATCGCCGTCAGGAAGCCCACCGAGGCCGCCTGCCCGCCGCTCGCGGTCTTGATCAGGTCCGGCCCCCAGAAGTTCAGGCCGTACGAGCCGATCTGGAGCAGGAAGTAGATCAGCGCGATCATCAGGAAGCCGGGCTGCTTGATCGCCCCGATCAGCGAGTGGTCGCCGATGTCCCGGTTGTGGTGTGCGATCCGGCTCGACAGGAGCGCCTTCTCGGGCTCGGACAGCCAGCGCGCATCGGCGATCCGGTCGTCGAGGCGCGTCAGCACGAGCATTCCGAGCACGAGGCAGGGCAGGCCGCCGGCCAGGAACAGCCATTGCCAGCCGGCGAGGCCGCCGACGCCGTTGAGGCCGCCGAGGATCAGGCCCGCCACCGGCGCCCCGAAGATCCCCGAGAAGGCCGAGGCCACGAACATGAACGAGGTGATGCGGCCGCGATGCGAGGCCGGGAACCAGATGGTCAGGTAATAGAGGATACCCGGCGCGAAGCCCGCCTCCATGGCGCCGATCAGGAAGCGCAGGGCGTAGAAGTGCCACTCGCTGCGGATGAAGATCATCAGCGCGGTGGCGATGCCCCAGGAGATCATGATCCGGGCGATCCAGCGCCGCGCCCCGACCCGGTAGAGGAACAGGTTCGAGGGCACCTCGAAGATCACGTAACCGACGACGAACATGCTCGCGCCGAGCCCGTAGGCGACGTTGCTGAAGCCGAGGTCGCTCTGGAGTTGGAACTTGGCGAAGCTGATGTTGATGCGGTCGAAGAACGCGAACATGTAGCAGATCATGATCAGCGGCATGAGCCGCCACGCGACCTTGCGGACGACGCCGGTCTCCGTCACCGCGCCGGCCTCGGCGGCGGCCGGCGACCCGGACAGGGCTGCGGTCATGGTTTCCTCCGTGGTGTGGTCTTGAGGGACGTGTCGTGGGCGGTGCCGCCTTCGGGCGGGCGGCTTCCCGCGAAGTCAGGTTCGGGCGCAGCTCACGGCACACGACGGCGACGCCGCCTTCGCCGGACGAGGCGCGGGTCCCCTCTCCCGTGCGGGAGAGGGACAGGGTGAGGGATCAGGTCTGTCCGGATGAGAAGCGTCCTGCCGGCGCGTCGACGGTGTGCCGCATCCGGAGAGTTCTCATCCCTCACCCCGACCCTCTCCCGGACGGGAGAGGGAGCGCGTCGCGTCCAACGCGTGGGGCGGGCCATTGTGAGCCCGCCCCTCCCCGTCTCCGGCTCAGGCCGCCCGGGCGGGGGCCGGATGCAGGTCGCAGGGCCGTCCGGCCTTGGCGACCTGGCCGGGCACGTCGTGGCCGACGAGGCGCGGCAGGTCCCGCGACAGGCCGATCAGCGCCGGGAGGTCGAGGCCCGTCGGCACGCCCATCTCGTGGGCCATGCTGACGAGATCCTCGGTGCAGATGTTGCCGGTGGCACCCGGCGCGAACGGGCAGCCGCCCAGGCCGCCGAGCGCGGCGTCGAAGCGGCGGGCGCCCGCGTCGTAGGCCGCCAGCACGTTGGCGAGGCCGAGGCCGCGCGTGTTGTGGAAGTGGAGCGTCAGGCGCCCGGGACCGACCAGGGGCAGGACCCGCGCGACGAGGCGGCTCACCTGCCGGGGATTGGCCATGCCGGTCGTGTCGGCCAGCGTCACCCCGTCGACGCCCAGCGACAGGTAGCGCTCCACCTGCGCGACGACCCTGTCGGCCGGCTGGTCGCCCTCGAACGGGCAGCCGAAGGCGGTCGCCACCGTGGCGTTGGTGCTGAGCGGGGCGCCGCGCACCGAATCCATGATCCGCGCGAAGCCGGCGATCGAGTCGGCCGGGCTCATGCCCATATTGGCGAAGTTGTGGGTCTCACTCACCGAGGCGACGAGGTTGATCTCGTCGACCCTGGCGGCGAGCGCCCGCTCGGCGCCCTTCGGGTTCGGCACCAGGGCGACGTAGACGGTCCCGGGCCGGCGCCGGATCCCGGAGAAGACCTCGGCCGCGTCGGCGAGCGCCGGCACCGCCTTCGGCGAGACGAAGGACGAGACCTCGATCCGGCTGAAGCCGGCCGCCGCCAGGGCGTCGATCAGGCGGATCTTCTCCACGGTCGGCACGAAGACCGGCTCGATCTGGAAGCCGTCGCGGGTCGCGACCTCCTGGACGATCAGCGCGTCGCCGCTCATGCCACGGCTCCCTTCTCGCGCAGCGCGGCGATGCGCGCCGGGTCGAGACCGAGCTCGGCGAGCACGGAATCGGTGTGGGCGCCGAGGGCCGGCCCCTGCCAGCGGACCTCGCCGGGCGTGTCGGAGAGCTTCGGCACGATGCCGGGCATCTTCACCGCGGTCCCGCCGGGCAGCTCCGCCTGCAGGATCATGTCGCGCGCCTGATAATGCGGGTCGGCCACGATGTCAGCCACCGAGTAGATGCGGCCGGCCGGCACGTCGGCGGCGTCGAGGGCGGCGAGCGCCTCCTCGACCGTCTGCGTCTTCGACCAGTCGGCGATGGTGCCGTCCAGCATGGCGGATTGCCTGGAGCGGCCCTCGTTGTTGCGCAGCGCCGGGTCGTCCGCGAGGTCGGGCCGGCCGATCGCCGTCATCAGGCGGCGGAAGATCGGGTCGCTGTTGCCGGCGATGACCACGTAGCCGCCGTCCCGCGTCGGGTAGGTGTTCGACGGGGTGATGCCCGGCAGGGCGCCGCCGGTGCGGGTGCGGACCTCGCCCAGCAGGTCGTATTCCGGGACGAGGCTCTCCATGACGTTGAACACGCTCTCGACGAGCGAGACGTCGATGACCTGGCCCGCGCCCTGCCCGGTCTTGACCCGCAGCAGGGCCATCAGCGCGCCGATGACGCCGTGGAGCGAGGCAAGGGTGTCGCCGATGCTGACGCCGACCCGGGCCGGCGGGGCCTCCGGGCTGCCGGTGGTGAAGCGGATGCCGCCCATCGACTCGCCGATGGCGCCGAAGCCGGGCCGGTCGCGGTAGGGGCCGGTCTGGCCGTAGCCCGAGATCCGGACCATCACGAGCTTCGGGTTGAGGGCGGAGAGCACGTCCCAGCCGAGGCCGAGCTTCTCCAGGCCGCCGGGACGGAAGTTCTCGACCACCACGTCGGCGCTCGCGGCGAGCTGCTTGACGATGTCGAGCCCCTCGGGCGACTTCAGATTGACGGCGATCGACTTCTTGTTGCGCGACTGCAGGTACCACCAGAGCGAGGTGCCCTCGTGCATCTTGCGCCACTTCCGGAGGGGATCGCCCTCACCCGGGGGCTCGACCTTGATGACCTCGGCGCCGAACTCGGCCATCAGCCGCGTCGCGAAGGGCGCGGCGATCAGCTGACCGAGCTCGAGAACGCGGATACCGCTGAGCGGACCGGACACGGCTTTCCTCCATCGTTTGTTGCCCCGGAGATAGGGCTCTTCCGGTAGCCAAGTCCAAACGCCATGCACCACCGTGCGTTCGCCGCAGGAGAACGCACGCTCAGCGACCGGCGGCCCGGAGATGCTCCAGCAGGAGGGCGGCCGCCGGCGACAGGGCGCCCGGGCGGACCACGAGGCGCAGCGTGCGCACGGCCCAGGGATCGGTGAGCGGCACCGCGGCGAGCCGCATCGGGGGGCCGAGCAGGGCGTAGACGCGCTCCGGCACGGTCCCGAGGCCGAGCCCGACCTGCGCCATGCGGCAGATCGCGTCGAAGCTCGGGACGTGCATGCGCAGCCGCAGCGGCCGGCCGAGGCGCCGGGCCTCGTCGCGCAGGGCGGCGTAGATCGAGCTCTCCGCGTGCAGCCCGACATGGTCGTAGTCGAGTGTGTCGGCCAGCGCGACGGCGCCGCGGCCGCTCAGGGGATGCCCGGCCGGCATCACCAGGACGAGGCGGTCGCTCCGGTACGGGTAGGCGGTGAGGCTGCGGGTGTCGGTGTTGCCCGCGCAGAGGCCGAGATCGGCGAACCCCTCCTCGACGCCGGCGACGACGCCGCCGCTTGGCCGCTCCTCCAGGTCCACCCGGATCCCGTCCTGCGCCGCCAGGAAGGCCTGCAGGTCCTCGGGCAGGAACTCCACGATGGCCGAGAGGTTGGCGAGCACCCGCACGAATCCGCGCACGCCCCGGGCGTGCTCGGCGAGTTCCAAGGCGATCTGCTCGGCGCTCGCCAGCATCCGCCGGGTGTGGTGCAGCAGGGTCTCGCCCGCCGGGGTGAGCCGCATGCCGCGCGGCTCGCGGGTGAGCAGGGTGCAGCCCAGCGCGTGCTCCAGCTCGGCGAGGCGCTTGCTCACCGCCGAGGGCGCGATCGCCGCCCGGCGGGCCGCGCCGTTCAGGGTCCCCTCCGCGCAGATGGCCGCGAACAGCCGGAGCGTCTTCAGGTCGAGGCGGCTCAGGGTCGCGGCCGCGGGCAGGTCGGCGGACATCGGGCGGCTCGGTGCGGGCGCGCCGTCAGTCGCGGGATCCGACCGGCTGGCCGTAGGTGCCGAGACCAGCCTTGGCCCCCTCCCGGTTGACGAGGCCGAAGCGCAGCACAGCCTGCTCCAGGTAGTCGATCGCGTCGACGAGGTGGGCGCGCGCCGCGGCGACGCTCTCGTCCCCCTCCTCGACCGGCGTCTCGGCGAGCTTCACGGCGGCGATCAGGACGCGGTCGCGCTCGTCCTCGATCCGCGGGTCGCGGGCGAGGTGGCCCCGGACCCGGGCGTCGAACGTCGCGATGACCGACCAGGGCAGCGCGTCCTTGCCGGACGGCGCCCGGTACGCCCGGGCGTGGCGCCGCGCGTCGGCGCTGGCGGCCCTGACATGGTCGGCGAGTGCTGCATCCATTCCCGGCCTCCGCGGCGCCGCGCCGATCGGTCCTCGGCCGGACCATCGGCTCGAGGGTCCGAACGTGCGCCGGCCCGGTCCGTTGCCGACGCCCTTAGCGGGTCGCGGCACAAACCTTCAAGCCCGACCGGGCGGGGGCCTTACCTTGGCGGTTCCGGCCCTTATCTCTCGGGCTCGTGATCAAGCGGCCGAGTCTCGGCCGGCAGATGGGGGACGATATGGGAACGACGCTGACGGCCGGCGCGGTGCGCCGGACATCGCCCGCGGCGCGCCTCCTCGGCGTGCTCTCGGTGATCCTGGTGGCCGCGGGTCTCTCCGGCTGCGGGGCGGTGAACCGGGTGCCGACGCTGCAGGAGCAGGCCAAATCCGCGTGGAGCGAGGTGCAGAACCAGTACCAGCGGCGGGCCGACCTGATCCCCAACCTCGTCGAGACCGTGAAGGGCTACGCCCAGCAGGAGAAGGACGTGCTGATCGGCGTCACCGAGGCGCGCGCCAAGGCGTCCAGCGTGAAGGTCGACGCCTCCACGGTCAGCGATCCGCAGAAGTTCAAGGAGTACCAGGACGCCCAGAACCAGCTCTCGGGCGCGCTCGGACGCCTGCTGGTGACGGTCGAGAAGTACCCCGACCTCAAGTCGAACCAGAACTTCCTCGCCCTGCAATCCCAGCTGGAGGGCACCGAGAACCGCATCGCGGTGGCGCGGCGCGACTACATCACGGCGGTCCAGGCCTACAACACCGAGGTGCGCACGATCCCGGGCCGCTGGATCGCGGCGGTCCTGTACCCCGACGCCAAGCCGATGGAGACCTTCACGGCCACGCCGAACGCCGACCGGCCGCCGAACGTGAAGTTCTAGGATGCGGCGCGTGGGGCGGCGCGTAGGACCGACCATGACCCGGACCCGGGGCGGGATCCTGCCCGACCGGGTGCGGCTCGCCCTGTCGCTCGCCGTCCTGGCGGCGTGCCTGACGATCACCACGATCGGGGCGATGGCTGCCGAGCTGACCTTCCCGGCGCTGACCGGGCGCGTGGTCGACGCGGCAGGCATCCTGACGCCGGAGCAGCGCGGCACCCTCGAGGCCAAGCTCAAGGCGCACGAGGACAAGACCTCGGACCAGGTCGTCGTCGCCACGGTGCCGAACCTGCAGGGCACGACCGTCGAGGACTACGCCAATCGCCTGTTCCGGGACTGGAAACTCGGGCAGGCCAAGACCAACAACGGCGTCCTGCTGCTGGTGGCCCCGAGCGAGCGGAAGGTCCGGATCGAGGTCGGCTACGGCCTGGAGGGGGCGCTGACCGACGCCCTGTCCAAGGTGATCATCGCCGGCGCCATCACGCCGCGCTTCAAGACCGGCGACTATTTCGGCGGCCTCGACGCCGGCGTCGACGGCATCCTGTCGATCCTGGCCGGCGACGCGCAGGACTGGCAGCGCAAGCCGCAGGTGCGGTCCGACGAGGTCGATCCCGCCCAGGTGGCGGTCTTCGTCGTCCTGCTCCTGATCGTGGTGTTCGTCGCGTGGCGCATGAGCCGCGGCGGCCGGTCGAGGTCCGGCGGCCTCGTCATCCTGCCGGGGCCCGGCTCGGGCGGGTGGGGCGGCGGCTTCTCGGACGGCGGGTCGGGCGGCTCCTCGGGCGGTTTCGACGGTGGATTTTCCGGCGGCGGCGGCTCGTCGGGCGGCGGAGGGGCCTCCGGTGACTGGTAGACGCGCGGCTGTCCTGACTCCGGAAGCGCGGGAGCGGCTCGCCCACGCGGTCGGGCGCGCGGAGGCCGGGACCTCCGGCGAGATCGTCGTGATGGTGAGCCGGCGCGCCGGCGCCTACCGCTCGATCGTGCTGCTCACCGCCCTCGTCGCGGCGCTGGTCCTGCCCTGGCCGCTGATCGCCCTGACCGCCTGGAGCGCCGCGTCGATCCTGCTGGCGCAGGCGGCCCTCGTGGCGGCGATCCTCGCGGCGAGCCAGAACGAGCGGCTGCGCATGGCCCTGGTGCCGCGCCGCCTGCGCCGCGCCCGCGCCCGGGAGGCGGCCCGCCGGGCCTTCTGGTCGCGCGGCCTGAGCCTGACGCGCCGGCGCACCGGCATCCTGCTCTACCTGTCGCTCGCCGAGCGGCACGCCGAGATCGTCACCGATCTCGGCGTCCTGCGGGAGATCCCGCCCTCCGCCTGGGACGGGATCCTCGCCGAGCTCATACCGGCGCTCGGGCGCGGCGCCATCGAGGACGGCCTGACGGCGGCGGTCGCGCGCGTCGGGGCCTGCCTGGCGGAGCATCTCCCCGCGGGCCCGGGCGATCCCGACGAGCTGCCGAACCGGGTCGTCGTGGTCGACTGACGGCGCCGCCGGCCGTCGCGGTCGGGCGTCCGTGACGCGTCATCCGAACGGTGGAGGCGCCGAGATCCGGCAGGCCGCACGATCGCTGTGGCCTGTGACACTCCGATATTGCGTCGGACTTCAACCGGATGCCATGGTGCGGCGCCGCACCAAGCACCTTGGGGTTGTGTAACTGCGCTGGACCGGCCGCGATTTCCCCTGTGAGTCCGGCGCGCCGGGGGCCACGGGGCACCCGCGCGTGAAAGCGCCGGCACCCGAGCAGGAGCGACGCCGGCCCGACCGGCGGCGCTCGAGGAGGCCGTGATGAAGATCCTGATCGCCGCGACGCCGCTCACCGGCCACGTGAACCCGCTCCTCGCCATCGGTCGGACGGTGGCGGCCCGGGGGGACGACGTCCTCGTGCTCACCGACCCGGCTTTCCGGCCGAAGGTCGAGGCGGCGGGCCTGCGCTTCACGCCCTACGCGGACAACCACGCGGCCGAGTACCGCGAGACCGAGCTGCCGGCCGGCCCGGAGCGCTACCGCCGCGAGTTCGAGCGCCGGTTCGTGGATCCGATGCCGGTCCAGGCCACCGCCCTGCGGGCGCTGATCGCGGCCGAGGCGCCCGACGTGATCCTGGCCGGCAGCATGTTCCTGGGCGCGCTGCCGCTGCTGCTCGACAGCGCGCCGCGGCCGCCGATCGTGACCGTCAACGTCAGCATCCTGTTCCTCGACCGGCCCGACCACGCACCCGTGGGCCTCGGCCTGCCGCCGGCCCGCGACCGGGACGACCTCGTCCGCTATGCCACCCTGAAGGCCGGCATGGACGCGGCCTTCGTCAACCCGGTGCGGGCCTACACGGACGCGAAGCTCGCCGCGCTCGGCCTGCCGCCCCTGCCGGCGTCCCTGCCCCACTCGATCGTGGTCCTGCCGGACCTGTTCCTGCAGCCGACCGTGCCGGGCTTCGAGTACGAGTACGGCACCCTGCCGCCCGGCCTG
Source organism: Methylobacterium sp. 13MFTsu3.1M2 (assembly GCF_900112625.1). Lineage (NCBI taxonomy): Bacteria > Pseudomonadati > Pseudomonadota > Alphaproteobacteria > Hyphomicrobiales > Methylobacteriaceae > Methylobacterium > Methylobacterium sp. 13MFTsu3.1M2. Next base: position 117,723 of record NZ_FOMM01000021.1, on the reverse strand, counting down.
CGCTTCATCGGCCTGCTCGATCCGCCGACGCCGCCCGCGCCGCTCCCGGACTGGTGGCCCGATCTGGAGGCGGCGAACGCGGCGGGCCGGCCCGTCGTGCTGGTCACCCAGGGCACGCTGGCCAACGCGGATTTCGGCGAGCTGGTCGAGCCGACACTGACCGCCCTGGCCGACCGGGACGATCTGCTGGTCCTGGCCACCACCGGCGGCCGCCCGGTAGACGCGCTGAAGGTTCCGGTCCCGGCCAACGCCCGGGTGTCGTGCTTCCTGCCGTTCCGCGAATTGCTGCCGCGGGTGAGCGTGCTGGTGACCAACGGCGGCTACGGCAGCGTCTCGCAGGCGCTCGCCGCCGGCGTGCCGATCGTGTCGGCCGGCCTGACCGAGGACAAGGCGGAGGTGAACGCGCGCATCGGCTGGTCCGGCGTCGGGATCAACCTCGGGACCAACGCGCCGGCCCCGGAGGCGGTCGGCGCCGCGGTGGCGCGGGTGCTCGGCGAGCCCGACTTCCGGGCGCGCGCCGGGGCGCTGCGGGACGCCTTCGCGGCCCGGGACGCCATGGCGTCGATCCTGACGGCTCTGGACGATCTCGCGCGCGCCGGGACCGATGCCGGGACCACGCGCCGGCTGGCGAGGTCGGCGTGATGCCGGCCTCCGACACCGCGGCGCTCCGGGTCGTCGTGGATCTCAACCGCTGCCAGGGCTACGCCCAGTGCTGCTACGCCGCGCCGGACGCCTTCGCGATCCGCGGCCACGAGATCCTGTTCTACGATCCCGCGCCGCCGGCCGACCGCCGCGGCGCCATCGAGCGGGCCGTGCAGGCCTGCCCGGTCCGCGCCATCAGCCTCCAGGCCGGCCCGGACGACGGAGACGCGCCGTGACTGCCGAACCCGCCGGCATCGTCGTGGTCGGCGCCTCCCTCGCCGGCCTGCGCGGCGCCGAGACGCTGCGGCGGGGCGGGTACGACGGCCCGCTCACGCTGGTCGGCGCCGAGCCGTACCGGCCCTACGACCGGCCGCCCCTGTCGAAGCACGTGCTCGCCGGCGAGCTCGCCGCCGACGCGACCCGGCTGCCGGAGCTGGCGGATCTGCGCGCCCGCTGGCATCTCGGGAGCCCAGCCGTCGCCCTCGACCGGGCAGCCCGCACGCTCCTGCTCGCCGACGGATCGGCGCTGGCCTACGAGGCCCTGCTCATCGCCACCGGCGCCGAGGCCCGGCCCTGGCCGGCCGAGACCGGCGGCGGGCTCGCCGGCATCTTCACCCTGCGCGGGCGCGACGACGCGGCCGCCCTGCGGGACGCCCTGCTGGCGCGCCCGCGGCAGGTGCTCATCGTCGGCGGCGGCCTGATCGGTTGCGAGGCGGCCTCCTGCCTGCGCGACCTCGGCCTGCCCGTGACCCTGGTCGACCCGAACGCCGCGCCCCTGGCCCGGGGTCTCGGGACCTTCGTCGGCGGCGTGATCGCCGAGCGTTTGCGCGAATCCGGCGCCACGTTCCGCCCCGGCACGATGGTGCGGGCGTTCGAGGGCGACGCGGCGGGGCACGTCGCCCGGGCCCGGCTGGCGGACGGCAGCACCGTCGAGACCAACTTGGTCATCGCCGCCCTGGGGGCGACCCGGGCGACGGGCTGGCTGCGGGGTGCGGGCCTGCGCGCCGATGCCGGCGGCGTGACCTGCGACGCCGCCTGCCGGGTCCTCGACGCCGACGGGGTGCCCTGCCCGGACATCTACGCCGCGGGCGACGTCGCCCGGTGGCCGATCCCGCTCTACGGCAATCGGCTGATCGCCGTGGAGCACTGGGGCAACGCCGTCGAGCAGGCCGCCCACGCCGCGCGCAACATGCTGGCCGGCCCCGGCGAGCAGCGCCCCTACGGCCACCTGCCGGCGTTCTGGTCGAGCCAGTTCGGGATCAACATCAAGCTCGTCGGCCTCCCCGACGGCGCCGATTCCGTCGCGGTGGTGCAGGGGTCGCGGGCCTCCCGGCGCTTCCTCGCCGTCTACGGCCGCGCCGGGCGCAGCATCGCGGCCGTCTCGTTCGATCAGGCGCGCTGGCTGCCGGCCTACGCGGAGGCGATCACGGCCGGCGACCCGTTCCCGCCGATCACCGACGCCACCGACCGGCCGCGCGTCGAGATGGCGGCCCCGGGCTTCCCGCCGCCGCGCCGCGCCGCCCCGGCGCCGCCTTCCACCGAGGCCGTCCATGTCTGACGACGCGCTGTTCGCCGCCGTGATGGATCCGGCCAACCGGGCCGACCCGTACCCGCTCTATCGTCGGTTGCGGCAGCAGCCGGTCTCTCGCCAGCGCGACGGCAGCTACGTCGTCTCCACGCACGCGGCGATCCGCAGCCTGCTGTTCGACCCGCGGCTCAGCTCCGAGGATCTGCCACCGCCCCGGCGGCCCCGCACCGGCAACCCGCTCAAGGACCTGATCCTCAACCCGATCAAGAACCGCATCAGCGCCACGCACCGCCCGTTCATCTTCCGCGATCCCCCGGACCACGACCGGCTGCGCAGCCTGGTGATGCGGGAATTCTCGATCGCGCGGGTTCAGGCGCTGCGGCCGCGGATCGCCCGGGAGGTGGACGGCCTGATCGACGCCTGCCGGGACCGGCGGGAGGTCTGTCTCGTGAGCGACCTCTCCTACCCGCTGCCGGTGACGGTGATCTGCGAGCTGCTCGGCGTGCCACGCGAGGACGAGCCGCGGTTCCAGGCCTGGGCGACGCAGCTCGCCACGGCCGTCGAGCCGGACGCGCGCCACGACGACGCGACCCGGCGCCAGATCGTCGGCGCCTTCGACGAGATCGCCGCCTACATGCGCGACCTCATCCGCGAGAAGCGGCGGCGCCCGGCCGACGACATGCTGAGCGGCCTCGCCGCCCCCGGTCCGGACGGCCGGAAGCAGATGAGCGACTTCGACCTCCTGTCGACGGCGGTCCTGCTGCTGGTCGCCGGTCACGAGACCACCGTGAACCTCATCACCAACGCCATGCTGACCCTGCTCCGGCACCCCGAAGAGCTGGAGCGGCTCCGGGCCGATCCGGAGCGGGCGCCGCGGCTGATCGAGGAGGTTCTGCGCTACGAGCCGCCGGTGCACTTCCGGACCCGCAAGGCTCTCGGCGCGATCGCGGTGGCCGGCGAGATGATCCCGAAGGGGGCACCCGTCATCCTGATGTTCGCCGCCGCGAACCGCGATCCCGACCGGTTCGCGGATCCCGACCGCTTCGATCCCGACCGGGGCGACATCGAGCATTTCGGCTTCGGCGGCGGCCTGCACTACTGCGTCGGCGCGCCCCTGGCGCGTCTCGAGGCCGAGATCGCCCTGGTAGCGCTGAGCCGCCGCCTCGTCGCCCCGCGGCTCGCGGTCGATCCGCCGCCCTACCGGCCGGGCGCGTCGCTCCGGGGGCCCGAGCAGCTCGGCATCGGCATCGACGGGATCGCCTGATCCGAGCGGAGCCGCGCGAGTCGTAAAGCGACGGTGAACGGGGCTGTTTCACGTGAAACATTCGTAAACCCCTTCGTCCGCGGTCGCCCGGACGGCGACGCCGGAACTTGGCCGTGCCGAAGCGGGCTTTACGGGAGAGCGGCCGAGACGGCCGCAATCCCGAGAGCTTCCGGAGAGACGACGCCATGAAGGCATTGTGCTGGCACGGCCGCAACGACATCCGCTGCGACACGGTCCCGGATCCGGTCATCGAGGATTCCCGCGACGTCATCATCAAGGTGACGAGCTGCGCGATCTGCGGCTCGGACCTGCACCTGATGGACGGCCTGATGCCGACCATGAAGAGCGGCGACGTCCTCGGCCACGAATTCATGGGCGAGGTCGTCGAGGTCGGACAGGGCTTCACCAAGTTCAAGAAGGGCGACCGGATCGTCGTGCCCTTCAACATCAATTGCGGTGCATGCCGGCAGTGCAAGCTCGGCAACTTCTCGGTCTGCGAGCGGTCGAACCGCAACGCCGAGATGGCGGCCGCGCAGTTCGGCTACACGACGGCCGGCCTGTTCGGCTACTCGCACCTCACCGGCGGCTACGCGGGTGGCCAGGCCGAGTACGTGCGCGTGCCCATGGCGGACGTCGCCCCCATGAAGGTGCCGGACGGCATGGACGACGAATCCGTCCTGTTCCTCACCGACATCCTGCCGACCGGCTGGCAGGGCGCCGAGCACTGCGAGATCCGGGGCGGCGAGACGATCGCGGTCTGGGGCACCGGCCCGGTCGGCATCTTCGCGATCCAGTCCGCGAAGATCATGGGGGCCGAGCGGATCATCGCCATCGAGACCGTGCCCGAGCGGATCGCCCTGGCCAAGAAGGCCGGTGCCACCGACGTCATCGACTTCATGAACGAGGACGTGTTCGAGCGGATCAAGGAGATCACCAAGGGCCAGGGCGCCGACGGCGTGATCGACTGCGTCGGCATGGAGGCGAGCGCCGGCCACGGCGGCCTCACCGGCATGCTGTCGACGGTGCAGGAGAAGCTCACCGCCACCGAGCGCCCCTACGCGCTGGCCGAGGCCATCAAGGCGGTCCGCCCCTGCGGGATCGTCTCGGTGCCGGGCGTCTACGGCGGGCCGATCCCGGTCAACATGGGCTCGATCGTCCAGAAGGGCCTGACCCTCAAGAGCGGCCAGACGCACGTGAAGCGCTACCTCGAGCCGCTGACCAAGCTGATCCAGGAGGGCAAGATCGACATGACCTCCCTGATCACCCACCGCTCGCAGGATCTCGCGGAGGGCCCGGACCTCTACAAGACCTTCCGCGACAAGAAGGACGGCTGCGTGAAGGTGGTGTTCCACCTGAACTGAGGCGGCGGCGTCCCGGTCGGCGATCGGCCGGGACGCCCCTCTCCGCCGGGCTGGGCGCGGCGTCCCGAAAGCGTGTAGAGCCGGCAACGCGCTCACCGACCACGCGGGGTGTCCATGTGCAATCTCTACAGCCTGCGAACCGGCCCGGCGGACCTGCGCCGGGCCTTCGAGATCGCGGAGGATCGCACCGGAAACCTCCCGCTGTTGCCGGCTATCTTTCCCGACCAGCTGGCGCCTGTGGTCCTGAACGGCCCGACCGGCCGCGACCTCGCGATGATGCGCTGGGGCATGCCCGGCCCGAAGGCGTTCGGCGAGCACCCGATCACCAACGTGCGCAACGCCGCGAGCCCGCACTGGCGGCCCTGGCTCGGCGTCGCCCACCGCTGCCTCGTGCCGGTCACCGCCTTCAGCGAGTACGCCGACACCAAGCCGCGCAAGACGCCCGTCTGGTTCGCCCTCGACGCGGACCGGCCGCTCTTCGCCTTCGCGGGGATCTGGCGGCCCTGGACCGGCGTGCGCGGCACGAAGCGCGAGAACCCCGACCGGGTCGCCGCGGAGCACCGGCTCTTCGCCTTCCTGACCACCGAGGCGAACGGCGTCGTCGGGCCGGTCCATCCCAAGGCCATGCCGGTCCTGCTCACGAAGCCGGAGGAATGGGCGACGTGGCTGGAGGCGCCGACCGCGGAGGCGCTCCGGCTCCAGCGGCCGCTTCCGGACACGGCGATGCGCGAGGTCGCCCGCGGCGCGCGCTCGGACGGGCCGGAGGCCGAAGCCGAGGCGTGAGGGGCGCTAGCCGCCGGCCGGCTCGCCGGAGGCCCCGTCGGGCGCGGCCGACCAGCCGCGGGCCCGCCAGCGCGACACCACGGCGGCGTTGAGCCGGGCGATGCGCGCCCGGTGCGCCTCCCAGAACGACATCGGCTTCGCCGGGACGGCGGCGACGCGGGTCCGGTGGACGGGGCCCGCCGGCCGCGCGGCGAGGCGGTCCGGCGCGGCCGCGCGGGCGCTCGCCCGGACGACGCGCGCCTCCGGGTTGCCGAGGATCGCCTGGGCGCGGGCGCAGTAGAGCTGCGACAGCGGCGACATCGCCTCCGAACCGTGGCCGGCCCGGTACTTCATCAGGGCGCGGCAGAGGTCCCCGTCGGCCCGTCGCCACGCCTCGGCGAGGTAGCGGACGCCGTAGCGGACGTTGATCTCCGGCGACGCCAGTTCGGCGACGGTGCCGCGGAAGCCGAGCATCGCCGCGGTGGTCGGGCGGACCTGCATCAGACCGACCTCGCCGACGCTGCCGACGACGGTGGGATCGTAGCCGCTCTCGATCCGCGCGACGGCGTCGGCCACCGCGAGAGGCAGGCCGGTGCCGGCGGCCTCGCGGGCGATGAGCGGCAGGTAGCGGGCGCGGGCGTCGGCGGCGACCGGTGCGGGCGCGGGCACGGCCGCAGGCGCGGGCGGGACCGGCGGCAGGGCGGCCATGCCGACGGCGTGCACCGCCAGGAAGGTGGCGGGCCGGGCCTGCGCGGGGGCGGCGCAGGTCAGCAGCAGGAGAAGCAACGGAGCGCGCATCGACCGCCACGGAGAGGAACCGGGACCTGTCTATCCCGGCCGCCTCAACGAAGCCTTTCGCCGGCGCCGACCCTACTGGATGGGGCCGCGGTCCCGCGCCTGCAGCAGCCGCAGGGCCTCGCCCAGGACCGCGTGGAGGTCGGCCGCGCCCTGCTGGCTCAGCGGCAGGCCGACCCGCTGCCCGTGGATCGTGTCGAGGACCAGCATGGCGAGGTCCTCGCCGATCAGCAGGTTGGATCCGGGCAGGCAGAGCGGCAGGACGAAATCGCCCTCGACCTCGCCGAGGGCGTCGACCGCGTCCGCGGGCCGGAAGGGCGGTTTCCGATCGGTCATCGCTCCCCTCCTCGCATTCCTCCCGGCGCCGGTCCCCGGCGCCGCGTCTCAGTCGCGGTCCGGCATCCGCACCGACCGCACCGTGAGCGTGTCGATCTCCAGCGAACCGACCTCCAGGGTGCCGACCCGGGCGCGGCCCACCGAGAGGCGGCCGATCGCGAAGGCGCCGACCGCCACGACGCCGAGGGCCGCGGCCCCGAGGGCCAGCGCGCCCAGGGCCGACGCCCCGATCGCCCCCGCGCCGACGGCGCCCGATCCCAGGATCGCCGTGTCGTGGGACGGGATCACCCCCGTCCCGTCGGGGCGGCTCTGCGCCTCCGGAACCCTCGAACGCGACATGCGGATTCCTCTCCGAGCGGGCGATTGCGGAGCCAGCTATACCTGACGTTAACCGCGTTTTCACGCCGCTCGGAGACGATGGCGCTCGATCCCGGCCGGGCCGGACCGCGCGTCCGCCGCCAGAGAGGACGTCGCCCGTGCAGCACCTGTTCCAGGCCGTCGCGATCTTCGCGTTCGGCTGCCTGCTGATCCACGCCGGTCGCGCCTATGCCCGGGCGACCACGCTCCTGCTCTCCGCGACCGTGCTGATGCTGAGCGTCACCCTCGGCACCGTGCTCTGCCAGCGGATCGGTCTTCCGGGGCGCTCCGTCGCGGCCGGCCCGTCCTACACGGTGGCGCTCGGCCGGCCCGCTCCGTAGAGCCGCGTCCGGTCGGACGGGATGCGCCCGAGGCTCGGGACGGTGTCGCGCGGTGGGGCCGCGCCGGTCGAGCGGGATCAGGGCCAGACGCGGATCGCCACCGGGCGGCGCAGCAGGTCGCGGTCGGAAGTGATCGTGCAGCCCTCCGTGCGCAGGCTCGCGTAGGTCAGCAGCGCCCGGTCGCCGACGTCGTCGAAGTTGCGGCCGCGCGCGTCCGGGTCGAGCAGCGACGGGTAGGCGAGGAGCGGCGCCGTCGCCGCGCACGGGTCGTCGTAGAGGGTCGCGCCCTCGAGCAGCAGGCGCGGGCTGTCCCAGGTGATCAGGTCGCGGGAGGTGGTCCAGTAGAAGCCCGACCGGGGAAAGCCCTCCCCCGCCTTGGCCATGAACACGGCGATCCAGGCGCCCGTGCCGCGGTGCCGGACGACGGCGCCGACCGGGCCCGGGAACGGCCCGACCGGCCGGCAGGTCGCCGTGTTCGGGCGGGCGGCGCGGTAGGGGTCCGGGAAGGCGGCGGTGAAGCCGGTGCCGGTCCAGGCCCGCCAGCGGGTCGGATCGGCCGGGTCGTCGCTGCGGAACAGGCAGACCCCGGCCTCCTGATCGCTGCCCGGTCGGGTCCAACCGGTGGTCGAGGCGAGGAAGTACCGCCACGTCCCGTCCGCGACGATGTTCGACGGGTTGAAGAAGCCGCGGTGGCGGCCCTGGTCGATCTCCTGCCGGAACGGCGCTCCGGCGACCACCGCGGGCGGGTTCTGCCGCTTGAAGCTGCGGCCGCCATCCGTCGAGGCGGCGGCCGTGATCGTGTTGTACCAGCAGGCCATGTAGCTGGCGGCCGGGCAGCGGCCGGGATGCTCGTTGGCCTGGTACTCGTGGTGGAGGAGCGCGGCCACGCGGCTCCCGTCCTCGGTCCAGGTGGCGGTGATCCAGGAGCGGTCGTCGTAGGTGGCCGGATCGGGCTTCTCGCCCGAATCGAGCACCACCGCGCAGTCGATCTTGAGATGCTCGAGGTCGGGACCGCGCAGCGCCCGGTTGCGGTAATGCATCCCGTAGAGCGCCACCGCGCCCGACGCGTCCCGGAAGGCGCGCGCCGGCGCGTCGGGCACGTCGGCGCCGTCGCAGGCGTCGCGCCCCGCCTTGAAGACGAGCGCGGGTGGCCCGACCAGCGTCAGCGCCGAGAGCGGCGGCTCGGGCGCGGCCGCGGCAACGCGCGGGAGGAGCGGCAGAAGCACCAGGGGGAGCGCCAGGGATAGCGCCAGGGAAAGCGTCGGCAGGATCCGGCGCGCCGCCGTCCCGGAGCCGGTTGGGCGCGCGGCGCGCGCCCGTCCGGCGATCCCGTTCGCCCAACCCATGATCGCCACCCGGCTGCGTCCCGGCCGCGCCTGGACAAACAGGCGGAGATTCGCTTGAGAACCATTACAGAGTGCTTGCCGCCGACCGGACGCGCGCGGCCCGACCGAAAGTCATCCATGGTTCTCCTGATCCTCGGGCTGGTGCTGTTCCTCGGCACGCACGCCTTCTCGATGGCCCGCACCCGGCGCGCCGCGATCGTCGGCCGGATCGGCGAGGGCCGCTACAAGCTCGGCTACACCGCCCTGTCGCTGCTCGGGCTCGTGCTGATCGGGATCGGCTTCCACGATTACCGGCTCGCCGGCTACATCCCGGTCTGGGACCCGCCGGTCTGGACGCGCCACCTCGCCCTGACGCTGGTCTGGGCCGCCTTCGTGTGCCTCGCGGCCGCCTACCTGCCGGGCCATATCCGCGCCAAGGCCAAGCACCCGATGCTGCTCGCCGTGAAGGTCTGGGCGACGGCGCACCTCCTCGCCAACGGCGATCTCGGCTCGATACTGCTGTTCGGCGGCTTCCTCGCCTGGGCGGTGACCGCGCGGATCAGCGCCAAGCGCCGGGGCCTCGCCCCGGGGGCGGTCGCGGCCCAGCACGGCGGTCCGGCGGCGGCCCCGCTGGGCTGGCGCAACGACGTCCTGGCCCTGGTGATCGGCACGGCCGCGTGGTTCGTCTTCGCCCGCTACTTGCACTACCCGGTGATCGGCGTGCCGGTCTGGCCGGGCACCCCGGCCTGAGCCGGCACCCGAGACGACACACGAGGCGGCCCCGAGACATGGCCTGTCGCCAACCCGGCGCCCGTGTGTTAGGCGCGGGGCCCGAACGCGACGAGGTGGCCCGCTGAGATCATGCGGGCCGGGATAGAATGGCCGAGAACAACGAGTTCCTCCGCGAGGTCGACGAGGATTACCGCCGCGACCGGATCCTCCAGATCTGGAAGCGCTATAGCGGCGTGATCATCGCGCTCGCCGTGCTGCTGGTGGCGGGCGTCGCGGGCTGGCGCTACTGGCAGGCCCAGCAGCGCGCGGCGGCCGAGGTGGCCTCGGTGCAGTTCGATGACGCCAACCGCCTCGCCAAGGACGGCAAGGTCGCGGAGGCCGACAAGGCCTTCGACGCCCTGGAGGCGCAGGGCCCGGCGGGCTACCGCCTGCTCGCCCGGTTCCGGGCGGCGGCCGAGACCGGCAAGCGCGACCCGGCGGCCGGGGCCGCGGAGTTCGACAAGCTGGCCGACGATACCGGCCTCGGCGACGGCCTGCGCGACCTCGCGCGCCTGCGCGCCGCGCTGCTGCGCCTCGACGGGCAGAACCCGGATCCGGCGCTCGCCAACCTCCAGGGCCTCGCGGCCGGGACCCCGTTCCGCCACACCGCCCGCGAGATGCTGGGCCTCGCCGCCCTGAAGAAGGGCGATTACGAGGACGCCAGCCGCTGGTTCGACCAGATCGTGGCCGATCCCGACACGCCGCGGAACCTGCGCGAGCGGATCGAGGTCTACGCGGCGATCGTGGCGGGCGGTCCCGTGACGGTGACCGCGGCCAAGCCCGAGCCCGCCGCGCCGCCCCCGCCGATCACGCGCTGATTTCATCGTCCGGACTGTCTCGAGAACCACCATGGATATGCCGACCGTCGCGATCGTCGGGAGGCCGAACGTCGGCAAGTCGACCCTGTTCAACCGCCTCGTGGGCAAGAAGCTCGCGCTGGTCGACGACCGCCCGGGCGTGACCCGCGACCGGCGCGAGGGCGACGTCGCGTTCGGCGGCCTCCAGTTCCGGGTGATCGACACCGCCGGCCTGGAAGAGGCCGACGAGAAGACCCTCACGGGCCGGATGCGGATGCAGACCGAGGCGGCGATCCTCGCCGCCGACGTGGTCCTGTTCGTGATCGACGCCCGCGCCGGCGTGCTTCCGGCCGACCAGCCCTTCGCCGAGCTGGTGCGCCGCGCCGGCTGCCCGGTGATCCTGATCGCCAACAAGGCCGAGGGCGGCGCCGGCCTCGCCGGCGCCTACGAGGCCTTCATCCTCGGGCTCGGCGACCCGATCCCGTTCTCCGCCGAGCACGGCGAGGGCCTGGGCGAGCTGCACGAGGCGCTCAAGGGCGCCCTGCCCCAGCGCGACGAGGACGAGGAGGCCGACGACGACGCCCCCGGCGGCCGCGCCCTGAAGGTCGCGATCGTCGGCCGCCCGAATGCCGGCAAGTCGACCCTGATCAACCGCATGCTCGGCGAGGAAAGGCTGCTCGTCGGCCCCGAGGCCGGCATCACCCGCGATTCGATCTCGCTGGACTGGGAGTGGCGCGGGCGGCGGATCAAGCTGCACGACACCGCCGGAATGCGTCGCCGCGCCCGGATCGACGACAAGCTGGAGAAGCTCGCTGTCTCGGACGGCCTGCGCGCGGTGCGCTTCGCCGAGGTGGTGGTGGTGCTCCTCGACGCGACGATCCCGTTCGAGAAGCAGGACCTCACCATCGTCGACCTCGTCGAGAGCGAGGGCCGCGCCCTGGTGATCGGCCTCAACAAGTGGGACCTGGTCGCCGACCAGCCGGGCCTGCTCAAGCAGCTCCGCGAGGATTGCACCCGGCTGCTGCCGCAGGTGCGCGGCGTCGGGGTCGTGCCGCTCTCGGGTCTCGCGGGCGACGGCGTCGACAAGCTGATGCAGGCGGTGGTGCAGGCCGCCGAGGTCTGGGACCGGCGCGTCTCGACCTCGCGCATCAACGACTGGCTGAACGAGGCCACCTCCCGCAACCCGCCGCCGGCGGTGTCGGGCCGGCGGATCAAGATCCGCTACGCCACCCAGGTGAAGAGCCGGCCACCGCACTTCGCGCTGTTCGGCAACCAGCTCAACGCCCTGCCGAAATCCTACACGCGCTACCTCGTGAACGGCCTGCGCGAGGCGTTCGACCTGCCGGGCACGCCGATCCGCCTGTCCCTGCGCACCTCGCAGAACCCGTTCGACAAGGGCTGATCCGAGCTCCTGTCGTCCTTGCGAGCGGAGCGAAGCAACCCAGTCTCGCGCCGGGCTGGTCGAAGTCGCGGCACCCTGGGTCGCTTGGCTGCGCTCGCGATGACGGCGCGGGTGCGGCACTCCTCAGCGCGCCGCGTCGGCGATCCAGTCTACCGAGGCCGCCAGGGCGGCGCGCTCGTCCTGCCCGGCGGCGAGCGCGGCCTCGTAGGCCGCGATCTGCCCGTCCGCGCTGGTCCCCTCGGCCACGATCGCCCGCGCGCGGGCCACGTCCGCCGCGCAGCCGAGAGCGTCCGCGTCCTCGGCCACCAGCGTGAGCACCGCCTCCAGCGCCTCGGCGAACGGCACGGCCTCGCCGCGCGCCTCGTCGATCAGGGACGCGGCGACGCCGCTGTGCTGGGCGCGCCAGAGGTTCTCCGAGGCCAGCGCCCGCGAGACGCCGTCGAGCCCGGCATGGAGGTCCGGCCGGCGCGCGCACAGGCGCACGAGGCAGCGGAACAGCGCGGCGACGCAGAGCGAATCGTCGAGGCGCGTGCAGGCGTCGGCGATGCGCAGCTCCAGGGTCGGGAACTTGATGGAGGGCCGCAGCGACCACCACAGGAAGCTCGCGTCCGCGATGGCGCCCGACCGGGTCATGATGGCGACGAACCGCGCGTGGGCGGCGGCGTCGGCGAACAGTTCCGGCAGGCCGGTGCGCGGCAATTCCCCGAAGACGCTGAGCCGGTAGGCCCGCAGGCCCGTCGCCTCGCCCTGCCAGAACGGCGAGGAGGCCGACAGCGCGAGCAGCAGCGGCTGGAACGGCAGCAGCCGGTTCATCAGGTCGACCCGGGCGTCGGGGTCCGGAACCTCGACGTGGACGTGCATGCCGCAGATCAGGGCCCGCCGCGCCGCGATGCCGACATCCGACAGGATGCCCTTGTAGCGCGCGCCGTCGGTGGCGGTCTGGCGCGACCAGCGCGCGAGGGGGTGCGTGCCGCAGGCCAGCAGCCGCAGGCCGTTCTCGGTCGCGATCCCGGCGAGCTGCCGCCGCTGGCCGCCGAGATTCTCCCGGGCGGCCGCCGCGTCGGTGAGCGGCGGCGTGCAGACCTCGACCTGCGCGGCGACCAGCTCGCGGCCCGTCTCGGGGAGCTCCGCCTTCACTCGCGCGTGGAAGGCGGCGAGGTCGCCCCGGGGCGTCCCCCGGGTCTCGGCATCGGCCAGGAAGTACTCCTCCTCGATGCCGAAGCGGTAGCTCGGGGCGCTCATCGTGGTCTCCGGAAAACGCGACGCGTGCGCGCCAACGCGCCGGCGGGGACGAAGGTGCCGCTCAGGGCGTCCGCAGCGGCCCGCCGACCAGCCAGGCGGGATCGAACCAGCGGTCGGCCTCGCCGTCGTAGGGCAGGCGCGTGATGTCCCAGTTCTGGATGTACCGCGCGTAGACGTTCCACACCGCGATCCCGCCGCCGACGAAGATCCGCCGCCCGGGATAGCGCTTGAGCACCGCCTCCGGATCCTCGTGGCTGCGGATCACGTCGATGGTGCGGTCCTTGAAGGCGAATTCGGGCACCGAGGCCACGGTCTTCGGCCCAGCGATCAGCACGTGGCCCATGGTCAGCGCGAAGAAGCGCGAGACGTCCTCCACGAAGAGCGGGTCGGTGTTGCCCTCCCAGGGCAGGTGGCCGTTGAGGCCGAGCTGGCCCCGCAGGCCGATCGCGCAGATGCAGCGGACGTCGATCATCGTGATGAACTCAGAGAGGAAGATCAGGCCCGTCCCATACAACCCCTCATCCCGAGGTGCCCGCGCGAGCGGACCGCGAAGGAGGGCTCCAGGGATCGCGCGACCTCCGGGCCGTCCTCTCGAGGCCTCCGCTTCGCTCCGGCACCTCAGGATGAGGCAGGCGGTGGGATGTGCGTTCGAATAACAGCGCAGGGGCTCACTCGGGTGCGCGGAAACTCAGCACCCGGTCGGTGGGGAAATCGTAGAGCTTGCCGGTCTCGGTCCAGTCCGGGGACGCGAGCCGCACGAAATGGGGCGCGAGTTCCTCGGGCGTCCGAAGGGTCTCGGGATCCTCGCCGGGCATGGCCGAGCGGCGCATGCCGGTCCGCAGGGGGCCCGGATTGAGCAGCATGGCCCGGATCGCCGCGCTCTCGTTCTCGGCCGCGTAGGTCCGCACCAGGGCCTCCAGCGCCGCCTTCGAGACCGAGTAGGGCCCCCAGTAGGGCCGGCACTTCGAGGCGGCCCCCGACGAGACGAAGATCGCCCGGCCGGCGTCCGACATGCGCAGCAGCGGGTCGAGGGAGCGGATCAGGCGCCAGTTGGCGGTGACGTTCACGTCCATCACCTGCCCCCAGATCTTCGGGGTGATGTGGCCGATCGGCATGAGCGCGCCGAGGATGCCGGCATTGGCGACCAGGATGTCGAGGCGCTTCCAGCGCTCGTTGATCGCCGCGCCCAGGCGGTCGATCGCGTCGTAGTCGGCGAGGTCGAACGGCACCAGGGTGGCGCTGGAGCCGGCCGCCCGGACGGCGTCGTCGAGCTCCTCGAGGGCGCCCACGGTCCGGGCCACCGCGATGACGTGCGCGCCGGCCCCGGCCAGCGCCAGGGCGGCGGCGCGCCCGATGCCGCGGGACGCGCCAGTGACGACCGCGACGCGGCCTTCCAGGGGTCTTTGGGAGTCAGCCATGGGGAGCACGTAGCGCATTCCCGCGCCAAGGGTCGAGGAGTCCGGTTTCAAATGGCCAGTAACCGGGCCCTTTCGACCACTTTCGGTCGATGGCCCCGACCCGCGTCTTTGCGAGCGGAGCGAAGCAATCCAGGCGGCGCCATGCTCACCGATGTTGCGCTACCCTGGATTGCTTCGCTCCGCTCGCAAAGACGGCTGTGCCGAAGCCGTGTCTCTGCTTTGCCGGTCGCGCCCTTCCGGAGAGGCTCAGTCGGCCTCGGCCAGCATGGCGAAGCGCTTCGGGCCGGCGATGGACAGGTCGGTCAGGCCCGTCGGGTAGTCGCCCGTGAAGCAGTGGTCGGTGTATTGCGGGCAGGCCGCGTTGCGCGCCTCCTCGCCCATCGCCCGGTAGAGGCCGGGGATCGACAGGAAGGCCAGCGAATCGGCGCCGATATACTTGCGCATCGCCTCGAGATCGTGGGTCGCGGCGAGCAGCTTCTCCCGCTCGGGCGTGTCGATCCCGTAGAAGTCCGGGTAGGTGATCGGCGGCGAGGCGATCCGGAAATGCACCTCCGCGGCGCCGGCCTCGCGCATCATCCGGACGATCTTCACCGAGGTCGTGCCGCGCACGAGGCTGTCGTCCACGAGGACGATGCTCTTGCCCTCGATCGCCGCGCGGTTGGCCGAGTGCTTCATCCGGACGCCGAGCTCGCGCACCGACTGGGTCGGCTGGATGAAGGTCCGGCCGACATAGTGGTTGCGGATGATGCCCATCTCGAACGGGATCCCGGTCTCCTGCGCGAAGCCGAGCGCCGCCGGCACCCCGGAATCCGGCACCGGCACGACGATGTCGGCGGGCGCCGCGGCCTCGCGGGCCAGCTCCCGGCCGATCGCCTTGCGCACCGCGTAGACGCTCTTGCCGTTCACCACCGAGTCCGGCCGGGCGAAGTAGATGTACTCGAAGATGCAGGGCCGCATCGGCACGGCGTCGGCGAAGCGGATCGACTCGATCCCCTCCTCGGAGATCACCACGATCTCGCCGTTCTCGATGTCGCGCACGAAGCGGGCGCCGATGATGTCGAGCGCGCAGGTCTCGGAGGCCAGCATGTAGCGGCCGTCGAGCTCGCCCAGCACCAGCGGGCGGATGCCCAGCGGGTCGCGGGCGCCGATCAGCTTCTTGTTGGTGAGCGCCACGATCGCGTAGGCGCCCTGGATCGCCTGCAGGGCGTCGATGAAGCGCTCGATGATCCGCGGCTTCCGCGAGCGGGCCGCGAGGTGCAGGATCACCTCGGTGTCGGAGGTCGACTGCGTGATCGCGCCGTCGCGCACGAGGTCGCGGCGGATCGACAGGGCGTTGGTGAGGTTGCCGTTGTGGGCGACCGCGAGGCCGCCGCTGGCGAGCTCGGCGAAGAGCGGCTGGACGTTGCGCAGGATCGTGCCGCCAGTGGTCGAGTAGCGCACGTGCCCGATGGCGGCGCGGCCCTTGAGGCGGGCGATCGTGTCCCCGTCCGAGAAGGAATCACCGACGAGGCCGGGGCGTCGCTCGGAGTGGAATACCGAGCCGTCGAAGGAGACGATGCCGGCCGCCTCCTGGCCCCGGTGCTGCAGGGCGTGCAGGCCCAGCGCGACGATCGCCGAGGCGTCCGGATGGCCGAAGATGCCGAAGACGCCGCACTCCTCGCGGAGCGTGTCGCCGTCGAGATCGAGATCGAAGGTGTCGGTGGTGGCGGCGGCGTGTGACATGGGGCTGTCGATCACTCACAGATCCCGGCGGCGACGGGCCGGCGCGCCGGTCGTCGCGGAAGCAATCCGTACACCACCGGAACCGCTATCTAGGCGTTCCGCGCGACGAGACCTACGGCGAATACCGCAGATCAGCGTCGCGTCGGGGTCGGCGCGGTCTCGGTCCGGCGCTGCGGCGCCGCGTCGGTCTCGGCCGGGGCGTCGGCGGAATCGCTCGGCGGCGCGCCGGTCTTCGGCTTCTTGAACTGCTTGAGGAAGCCTTCCGGATTCTCGGGCAGCTGCGCCACCAGGGCGTCGCCGGACTTCTCCAGCATCGGGCGCGTGCGGGCCTGGGCGGCCCAGTCCGGCACCTTGCCCTGCACCAGCCACGACAGGAACACCCAGCCGATCACGCAGATCAGGAAGCCGCGGGCCGCGCCGAACAGGAAGCCGAGCGAGCGGTCGACTGCGCCGATCCGCGAGTCGAGCACGACGTCGGAGATCTTCACCGTGATGATCGACACGACGATCAGGGTGCCGAGGAAGATCGCTGCGATCGAGGCGACGAGCGCCACGGTGTCGCTGTTCACGTGCTGCTTCACGGTGGGCAGCAGCATGGGGTGGAGCGTCCACGCGACCGCGGCGGCCGCCACCCAGGCGACGATCGCCAGGACCTCGCGGGTCACACCACGCACGGCCGCGAGCAGCGCGGAGACCGCGACGATGCCGAGCACGGCGAGATCCAGGACGGTAAACGGCATCGTTGAGCTTTTTGGTACCCGCGGGGAAAGCGCGTCGGCCGTGCGGCTCCCCCGGACCGCGGCGGATTTATACCAAGCCCGACCTCGGCCGTCACCCTGGCGCGCCCGCCTGATCGCGCGCCTGTGCCGTCCATGCATCAGACCGTGCATCGGACGCGCCGATCACCGTGGCGCGCGCCGCCGCGCGGAATGCCCGGCTCCACCCGGGCACCGTCCCGGTGCTATGGGTCGCGCCCGGGGTCCGGTCCGCGCGTCCGGACTCCCGGTGGCGAATGGATGGAGGCGTTCCGCGTGTCCGAGGCCGGACCTGTGACGGAGATCGGCGCCCACGGCGCCCGGCTGACGATCGACCTCGGGGCGATCGCGGCCAACTGGCGGATCCTGGCGGCCCGCGGCGCGGGCGCCGACTGCGCCGCCGTGGTGAAGGCCGACGCCTACGGCTGCGGCGTCGGCCGCGTCGGGCCGGCCCTGTGGGCCGCCGGATGCCGGACCTTCTTCGTCGCGCACCTGTCCGAGGGCGTCGCCGCCCGGGCCGCCCTGCCGGACGCCGCGATCTACGTCCTGAACGGCCTGCCCCCGGGCGCCGCGGCGGCCTTCGCGGCCCACGGTCTGCGCCCGGTGCTCGGCAGCGTGGAGGAGCTGTCGGACTGGGCGGCGTTCCCGGGGAGCCGGCCGCCCGCGGCGCTCCACGTCGATACCGGCATGAACCGGCTCGGCCTGTCGGTGCCCGAGGCGCTGGACCTCGCCGGGGACGCGCGGATCGCGGCCGCCGGGATCGACCTGCTCCTCAGCCACTTCGTCAGCGCCGAGAAGCCGGAGGACCCGGTCAACGCCCGGCAGATCGCCGATTTCGCGCGGGTCCGGGCGGCCTATCCCGGGCTTCGGGCCTCGCTGGCGAACTCTTCCGGGGTCTTCCTCGACGGGGCCCGGCACGACCTGCTGCGGCCGGGCTACGCCCTGTTCGGCGGCAACCCGACGCCGGGCGCCGCGAACCCGATGCGCCCGGTGGTGCGGCTGGAGGCGGCGATCGCGCAGGTGCGCGGCGTCGCGGCCGGTGCCACCGCGGGCTATAACGGCCGCTGGACCGCCGCCGCGCCGAGCCGGCTGGCGACGCTCTCGCTCGGCTACGCCGACGGCTTCCCCCGGGCGATCAGCGGCCGCGGCCACGCGCTGGTCGGCGGCGTCCCGTGCCCGATCCTGGGCCTCATCTCCATGGACCTGATCATCCTCGACGTCACGGCGGCGCCCGCGGCCCGGCGCGGCGCGGAAGCGGTGCTGATCGGCGACAGCCTCGACATCGACGCGGTCGGCCGCGCCGCCGGCACGATCGGGTACGAGATCCTGACCGGGCTGGGTTCTCGGTATGTTCGAACTTATGTAGGCTGACGCGACTCCACCCTGACACGCCGGATCGCCGGCGCCCGGACCCGTATGGCCAAGATCCACCAGACCTTCGTCTGCCAGTCCTGCGGGGCGGTCTACAATCGCTGGCGCGGCCGCTGCGAGGCCTGCAACGGCTGGAACACGATCGTCGAGGAGGCGCCCTCGGCGCCAGGTCAGTCGGGTCCTGCCGCGACCCGGCCGTCGCGCAACCGCGGCCGGGTCTTCCCCCTCGAGGGCCTGACCGGCGAGGCCAAGGAGGCGCCGCGCATTCCCTCGGGGATCGGCGAGCTCGACCGGGTGACCGGGGGCGGCTTCGTGCGCGGCTCGGTGATCCTGCTGGGCGGCGATCCCGGCATCGGCAAGTCGACGCTGCTGATGCAGGCCTCGGCCGCCATGGCGGGCACGGGCGAGCGGGTCGCCTACATCTCGGGCGAGGAGGCGGTCGGGCAGGTGCGCCTGCGGGCCGAGCGGCTGGGCCTGAGCGCGCGCCCGGTCCAGCTCGCCGCCGAGACCAACGTCGAGGACATCGTCGAGACCCTGAGCCAGGGGCGCCCGCCCGCGCTCGCGATCATCGACTCGATCCAGACCATGTGGACCGAGACGGTGGAATCGGCCCCCGGCACGGTCACGCAGGTGCGCTCCTCCGCGCAGGCGCTGATCCGCTTCGCCAAGACCACCGGCACGGCGGTGATCCTGGTCGGCCACGTCACCAAGGACGGGCAGATCGCCGGTCCCCGCGTGGTGGAGCACATGGTCGACGCGGTCGCCTCCTTCGAGGGCGACCAGGGCCACCATTTCCGCATCCTGCGCGCCGTGAAGAACCGGTTCGGGCCCACCGACGAGATCGGCGTGTTCGAGATGACCGATGCCGGCCTCAGCGAGGTGCCGAATCCGTCGGCGCTGTTCCTGGCGGGCCGCGACCATCAGGCGGCGGGCACCGCGGTCTTCGCCGGCATGGAGGGGACGCGGCCGCTGCTGGTGGAGATCCAGGCGCTCGTCGCGCCCTCGTCGCTCGGCATGCCCCGGCGCGCCGTGGTCGGCTGGGACCCGAACCGGCTGTCGATGGTGCTCGCCGTGCTGGAGGCCCACGGCGGCATCCGGCTCGGCAGCCACGACGTTTATTTGAATGTTGCCGGAGGCTTGCGCATCACCGAGCCGGCAGCAGATCTGGCGGTGGCGGCCGCCCTGGTCTCGTCGCTGTCGGGGGCCGTGCTGCCGCCCGAGACGGTCTATTTCGGCGAGATCGGCCTGTCGGGGGCGATCCGGCCCGTGGCGCAGGCCGGCTCCCGGCTGAAGGAGGCGCAGAAGCTCGGCTTCGCCAAGGCGCTGATCCCGCAGGGCCGCGGCGAGGGCGAGAAGGCGCTCTCCGTGGAGACGCTCCGCCACATCGCCGACCTGGTGGCGGGGATCAGCGCGGGCTCGCCGCAGCGGGGATCCGGCCAGCGCGGGCGGCAGCCGGCCCGCTACGCCGACGAGGAGATGTGAGCGCTCCCGTCCCTGCGAGCGGAGCGAAGCAATCCAGGGATGCGCTACGTCCGGGAAGGGCCCGCTGCCCTGGGTTGCTTCGCTGCGCTCGCAAGGACGGAGGCGGTCAGCCCCCCGTCACGCTCATGTGCCGCGGCACGGCGGCCGGGCGCTGGCGCTCGATGACGAAGTCGTGGCCCTTGGGCTTGCGGGTGATCGCCTCGACCACCGCCGCGGCCAGCACCGCGTCGTCCTGGGAGGCGCGCAGGACCGCGCGCAGGTCGGCCGAATCTTCCTGGCCGAGGCACATGTAGAGTTGGCCCGTGCAGGTCAGGCGGACCCGGTTGCAGCTCTCGCAGAAATTATGGGTCAGCGGCGTGATGAAGCCGAGCTTCCCGCCGGTCTCCTCGACCCGCACGTAGCGCGCCGGGCCGCCGGTGCGGTCGGGCAGCGGCGTCAGGGTGTAGCGGGTCTCCAGGCGCTGCCGGGCGACCGACAGGGGCAGGAACTGGTCGGTCCGGTCCGCCTCGATCTCGCCGAGCGGCATGACCTCGATCAGCGTCATGTCCATGCCGAGGCCGTGGGCCCAGGCGATCATGCCGGGGATCTCGTCGGCGTTGACGTCGCGCAGCGCCACCGCGTTGATCTTCACCTTCATCCCGGCGGCGCGGGCCGCCGCGATGCCGTCGAGCACCACCTTGAGGTCGCCGCGGCGGGTGATCGCCCGGAACTTGTCCGGGTCGAGGGTGTCGAGCGAGACGTTGATCCGGCGCACGCCCAGGCTCGCCAGCTCGTCGGCGTAGCGCGTGAGCTGCGTGCCGTTGGTGGTGAGCGTCAGCTCCTCCAGCGCCCCCGAATCGAGGTGGCGCGAGAGCCGGCGGAACAGGTGCATGATGTCGCGGCGCACGAGCGGCTCGCCGCCGGTGATCCGGAGCTTGCGCACGCCCCGGGCGATGAACACGCCGCAGAGCCGGTCCAGCTCCTCCAGGGTCAGCAGGTCGCGCTTGGGCAGGAACTCCATGTGCTCGGACATGCAGTAGGCGCAGCGCAGGTCGCAGCGATCCGTCACCGAGATGCGCAGGTACGAGATCGCCCGCTGGAACGGGTCGATCAGCGGCGCGGGCCCGGCGGGCGCGCCGACCGCGGATGTCTGCGGCGTCAGGGAGCTGTCATCGAGCATCGTCCGGCATATGATGCCACCGGCGGTCGCGGGCAAGCCGATCCCGCGCCGCAGTCCCAGATTGCGTGAGGAGTGTGACCCGTGAGCGAGGATCTGTGGCCGACCGAGATCCGCCTGTCGGCCGACCGGCGGGTGCTCAACGTCGCCTTCGAGGATGGGGCGCGCTACGCCCTGCCGGCCGAGTACCTGCGGGTGTCGAGCCCCTCGGCCGAGGTGCAGGGCCACTCGCCGCTGGAGCGGAAGGTGATCGGCGGCAAGCGCGCCGTGGCCATCCTGGCGGTGGAGCCGGTCGGCAACTACGCGGTGAAGCTCGGCTTCGACGACATGCACGACACCGGCATCTACGGCTGGGGCTACCTCCACACCCTGGGCCGCGAGTACGAGACGCGCTGGAACACCTATCTCGGCGAGCTCGCCGAGCGCGGCCTGGACCGCGAGACCGCGCGCACCGCCCCGGTGAAGCAGGGCGGGGGCTGCGGGTCGGGCTCGTGCGGCTGCCACTGAGGGCAGCCGCTCCCGCTCACTCCGGCCCCGAGCCTCGTCTTTGCGAGCGGAGCGAAGCAATCCAGAGTGGCACCACGATTTTCGGCGTCGCGCATCCCTGGGTCGCTTCGCCGCGCTCGCGATGACGGCAGAGTCGAGCCGCGCACCTGTCAGCCCGCACCTTCGGAGCCGCCATGGCCTTCGCCTGCACCATCCCCGCGACGCCCACGATCCAGCAGGACGACGCCGCCGTGCGTATTACGCGCTGGGATTTCCCGCCCGGCGGCGTGACCGGCTGGCACGAGCACGGCTGGCCCTACTTCGTGGTGATGCTGGTGGACGGGATCCTGCGCGTCCACGACGGCGCGGCGGTCAGCGAGACGGCGCTCGCGGCCGGGCAATCGTACATGCGTCCCGCGGGCATCCGGCACGACGTGATGAACGGGTCCGACCACCCGATCGCGTTCATCGAGATCGAGGTTAAGCGTCCGGACGCGCTGGTCACGCTGCCCTGATCCGGTTTCCGTTTGAACGCATCGGTTGATGTGCCTATCCCGTCATCACGAGCGAAGCGAAGTGACCCAGGGCAGCGCGACCTCTGCAGGCGTGGCGCCGCTGGATTGCTTCGCTCCGCTCGCAAAGACGGCCGTGCCGAAGCCATCGACCGGAAACCCTACGAAACGCGAAAAGGGCCGACCTCGCGGCCGGCCCCCTCGTCGAAGCTCCGAAAAGGAATCAGCGCTGGACGATGACCTTCGTGCCGACCTTGGCGCGGGTGTAGAGGTCCGTCACGTCGTCGTTGGTCATGCGGATGCAGCCCGACGAGACGGCCGTGCCGATCGTCTCCGGCTCGTTGGAGCCGTGGATGCGGTAGATCGAGCCGCCGAGATACATGGCGCGGGCGCCGAGCGGGTTCTCGAGACCGCCCTTCATGTAGCGCGGCAGGTCGGGCCGGCGCTTCAGCATGGTCGCCGGCGGGCGCCAATCCGGCCACTCGCGCTTCATCGTGATGGTCTGCACACCGCCCCAGGTGAAGCCCGGCCGGCCGACGCCGACGCCGTAGCGCAGGGCCTGGCCGCCGCCGAGCACGTAGTAGAGCCGCCGCTCGGCGGTGGAGACGACGATCGTGCCGGCGCCGTAGGGGCCGTTATAGGCCACCGTCTCGCGCGGGATCGCCGACATCTGCGGGACCGCCGCGTCGGCGCTCAGCGGGTCGGCGGGGTTCAGGGAGGCGTTGGCCACCGGCACCGCGACGGTCTCGACGGCCTGCGGGCGGACGCGCACGGTGAGCGCGTCGTTCAGCGGCTGGCGGGTCAGCGGGTCGATCTCGTAGGCCAGTGCCGGCGCGGCGCAGGCGGCCGCGCCGAGAAGCCCGATCAGGGCGGGGAGAAAACGACGCATCAAAGCCTCTCGGGGCAGGCGCGGACTATGGCGGGAACGCGGCGAAGACCGCGGCACGATGCCGTGCCGATCCTCGCCAAGGGGTAAACGCTCGCGCCTCAAATCCAAGCCTGAAACCGCCCGGCCGGGGCGGTTCCGCCCGCCCGTGACTCGATGGCAACACTGTGGCAGCTTGGCCGTAAGAGCCGGGATGACGGGCGCGGATCCGCGCGTTCGCGCCCCCCGTCAGGCCTCGTCGGCGGCGAGCCAGATCGCCGGCTCGCGCGCGGCCGGGCGGAGGGGGGCCGGCGCGGCGGGCAGGCCGCGCAGCTGGGCGAGTTCGGCGAGCTCCGGCGCCTGCGCGGTGTCGTCGGCGTTCAGGAACAGGCCCCGCGCCCGGGCGGCGCGGCCGAGATCGGCCCGGCTGGTCCAGACGCTCTGGGCCGGGCTCGTGAGCAGCGCCAGGGCGACCGGCGCCAGCCAGAGGGCGAGCCACGGGTTCCCGACGAGGACCAGGGCGAGCACCATCAGCGCGCCGACCACCACGGCGTCGGCCTGGAGCCGGAACGCCTCCGCCCAGGAGACCTGCCGGTCGTCTCGGTCCTGCGTCTCCCAGCGGACCACCCGGCCGAAGAAGGTCGAGACCACGGCGCCGGCGGTGAACAGGGTCAGGACCGGCCACAGGATCACCCACACCGCCTGCTCCAGGGCGGCGCTCGCGAGCAGCGCCCGCGCGCCGCCGAAGGCCGCCCGGCGCTCTGCGGAGGCGAGGACGTGGCCGAGGCTCAGGAGCTTCGGCAGGGCCAGCACGGCGACGCTGAGGGCGGCGAGCGCGTGGGCGGCGGCGCCCTGCCCAGTCAGCCCGTAGGCCAGGAGGCCGAGATCGCCGGTCCGGGCGGCCTGCCACGCGGCGAGGCCCAGGAAGGCGATCCAGAGCGGCAGCACCCCGTAGGAGAGGATGCCGACGAGGAGGTGCCAGCGGCTCGCGCCGTGAAGGCCCGCCCAGGGCAGCACCCGCAGGTGCTGGAGGTTGCCCTGGCACCAGCGGCGCTCGCGGCCGAGCAGGTCGACGAGGTTGGTGGGCATCTCCTCCCAGGTGCCGCCCATCTCGGGCAGCAGCCGCACCTCCCAGCCGGCGCGCACCATCAGCGCGCCCTCGACGATGTCGTGGCAGAGGATCTCGCCGCCGAGCGGCTCCCGGCCCGGGAGCTTCGGGAGCTGCGCATTCTCCGCGAAGGCCTCGACCCGCAGGATCGCGTTGTGGCCCCAGTAGCTGCCCTCCGGGCCCTGCCAGGTCTCCAGGCAGCGCAGGGCCAGCGGCGCGTAGAGCCGGACGGCGAATTGCTGGATGCGGGCGAAGAGCGTGTCCCGGCCGGCCGCGTACGAGACGGTCTGGATCAGGCCGGTGCGCGGGCTCGCCTGCATCAGCCCGACGAGCCGGCCCATGGCCGCGCCGGTCATCAGGCTGTCGGCGTCCAGCACGATCATGAAGGCGTACTCGCCGCCGTAGGTGCGGCAGAACTCGCCGATATTGCCGGCCTTGCGGCCGACATTCTCCGTCCGGCGCCGGTAGCGGATCCGCGGCAGCGCAGGGTCGGAGGCCGCCCAGGCCTGGATGCGGGCGTACTCGTGCTCCTCCACGGCGGCGATCGCGCCGTCCCGTGTGTCGGAGAGGACGAAGATGTCGATGCCCCGCGCCTCGGCGCGGGCGAGCGACCGGGCCATCACCCGCAGGCGGGCGAAGACCGCGACCGCGTCCTCGGCGTGGATCGCCACCACGGCGGCGGTGCGTCCGGCCCCGTCCGGGCCGGCGCCCGCCTGCTCGGAGCGGCGCTCCAGCGCGGACTTCGCCCGGTCGCCCAGGAGGGCCGCGACGAACCCGTAGACGTACTGGAAGGCGACGAAGGCCTGCCAGCCCATCACGAGGCCGAACAGCACCAGGACCGCCCAGGCCAGCGGGCTGACACCCGCCGGGTAGGCGAGCGCGGCGAGCCAGACGAGGCCGCCGGCGGTGGCGAGGCTCGGGACGGCCAGGGCGAGGCGGCGGGCGCGCAGGGCGCCGCGCGGCGCGTCGGTCCAGACCTCGCGGCAGGCTGCGTTCTCCGACGGATCGGGTATGGCGGGAGCCGCGTTCCGGTGCGACCGCTCGGCGGAGGAGGTGACGCGTGACGACATGGCGCGAGGAACTCGACCGTGGAAGGCTGCCGGCCGCCCGGCCGTGCGGGGCCGGGAACCGATGACCGTGGATACCGATGTGCGGGGTGAGGATACGGAGCCGACCCGGCAGCCCAGGCCGCCGGAAGCCGAACGGATCAATCCCCCCTCCCGGCGCCGCGTTCTTCGAACAGTCCTGGCCGCGGCTGCCGGCACGGTTCTACCTAGCGCGACGGATCTGAATGGGTCCAGAACGTGGGCCGGGCCGGCGCTTCCGCCGCAGGGCGACGCGATGACCTTCGAGACCCTCTCGGCCGAGGCGGCGCGGCGCGCCGCAGCGCCCTACGCCCCGCCGCCCGAGAACCTGCCGCCGGCGCTCGCCGCCCTCGACTACGACGGCTACCGGGCGATCACCTTCCGGCCGGACGCGGGCCTGCGGCTCGGCGCGCATTTCAGCGCCCAGCTGTTCCACCGCGGCTTCCTGCAGCGCCGGCGCGTGGCGCTCCACCTCCAGCCGCTCCGGGGGCCCGCGCGGCCGATCCCCTACGACACGGGGCTGTTCGACCTGGGCACGCGGCTCGCCGGCCAGGGCTTCCCGGCGGATCTCGGCTTCGCGGGCTTCCGCCTGCACTACGCCTTCCCGGACACGCCCGCCTGGCGGCCGAAGGGCTTCCAGGAGGAGTTCCTCGTCTTCCTGGGCGCCTCCTACTTCCGCCTGCGGGCGGCGAACCAGGAATACGGGCTCTCGGCCCGGGGGCTCGCCATCGGCACCGGCGCCCCGGAGGGCGAGGAATTCCCCGACTTCGTCGCCCACTGGATCTGCGAGCCGGAGCCGGAGGCGCGCACCCTCACGGTGCTCTCCCTCCTCGACAGCCCGAGCGTGGCCGGCGCCTACCGGTTCGAGATCGCGCCCGGCGACCCGGCCCGGATCGCCGTCACGGCGGCGCTCCACCCGCGCCGGGCGCTCCCGAAGCTCGGGCTGGCGCCGCTCACCAGCATGTTCCTGTACGGCCAGAACGGGCCCGGGGCCCGGGGCGCCAAGCCCTTCGACGATTTCCGGCCGCAGGTGCACGACTCCGACGGGCTCTGCGTCGCGGCGGGGGCCGACCCGGCGCGGATCGACCGGATCTGGCGGCCCCTGGTCAACGGGCGGGCGCAGCCGCAGATCTCCGCCTTCGCGGCCCGGCCGCTCGCCGGCTTCGGGCTGCTGCAGCGGGAGCGGAGCTTCGCGGCCTACCTCGACGTGGAGGCGCGCCACGAGGCGCGGCCGGGCCTGTGGGTGGCGCCGGATTCCGCCGGGGGCGCCTTCGCGGACGGCGCCGTGCAGCTCTTCGAGATCCCGTCGGGCGAGGAGTACATGGACAACATCGTGGCGGCCTTCGTGCCGGCGGCCCCGGCGCAGCCCGGCGCGCCGCTGCACGTCAGCTACGGGCTGACCACGGTGGGGGCCGAGCCCGTGCCGGCGATCCCGGAGACCGCCCTCGCCCGGGTGACGTCGACGCGACTCGGCTCGGCGGAGCGCCTGCGCCCGTCGAACCCGCCCGACCCGCGGCGGCGGCTCTGCGTCATCGACTTCGAGGGTCCGGGCCTGCCGAAGGGTCCCGACGACGCGGTCGCCGCGGAGGTCTCGGCCAGCGCCGGCACGCTGCACGATCCGGTGGCCAACTTCGTGCCGCAGACCGGAGGCTGGCGGATCTACGTCGAGTGGCGCCCGCCGGAGCCGGTGCCGCCGGGCGACGTCGTCCTGCGCGCCCGGCTGGTCCGCGGCACGGCACCCCTCAGCGAGACCTGGGACGCCGCCGTGTAGGCTCCGTCATCGCGCGCGTGGCGAAGCGACCCGGGGCGGCGCGACATCCCCGAAGGTGGCGCGACACTGGGCCGCTTCGCCGCGCTCGCGAAGACGGCGTGTCTCAGGCGGTCCGGCGCTCCTGCTCCAGGCGCCGGGCCAGGCGGGTGGCGCCGTAGACCTCGCTCAGGCGGCGGCGGGCCGCGGTGACCGGCGGCGCCTGCCGCTCGTCGTGGGCGGCCGCGATGACGCGCAGGGCGGCGGCGACCGAACGCTCCAGGCGACGCTCGGCCTGGACGGCCGCGTCCCGATGATGGTCCAGCATGTGATGATCCCTCGTGCTGCGCCGTCTCCACCCTCTGGCGGGGCGGTATCCGGCAGCGCCGACAGATTTCACATCCGGCTTGACCGTATCAAGGCAGCTTGGCCGTGAGCCGCGGCGCGTCGTTACCGCAATTCCTCGTGCCACGTCCGGCCGTCGCGCTCGATCAGCGCGATGGCGGCGGTCGGGCCCCAGCTGCCGGCCGGGTAGGGCCGCGGCGCCTCGGGCCGGTCGGCCCAGGCCTTGAGCACGCCGTCCGCCCAGGCCCAGGCGGCCTCGACCTCGTCGCGGCGCATGAACAGCGTCGCGTTGCCGCGGACCACGTCCATCAGCAGGCGCTCGTAGGCGTCGGGGTAGCGCTGCTTGAAGGTCTCCTCGAAGGAGATGTCGAGGTCGGTCGGGCGCAGCCGCAGGCCGCCGGGCCCCGGATCCTTGGTCATCACCTCGAGCTTCATGCCCTCCTGCGGCTGCAGGCGGATCACGAGGCGGTTGGGCTCGCGGCCGAAGGCCTCCTCGGGGAAGATCGAGAACGGCGAGGCGCGGAACTGCACCACGATCTCGGAGAGCTTCTGGGGGAGGCGCTTGCCGGTGCGCAGGTAGAACGGCACCCCGGCCCAGCGCCCGGACTGGATCTCGACCTTCATGGCCACGAAGGTCTCGGTCCGGCTCTCGTGGCCGAGCTCGGCGAGGTAGCCCTCGACCGGTTTGCCGTCGACGGCGCCCGCCACGTACTGGCCGCGCACCGTCACCAGCGGGATGTCCTGGCTGGTGATCGGCTTCAGGGCGCGCAGCACCTTGAGCTTCTCGTCGCGGACGGAGTTCGCCTCGAGATTGAGCGGGCTCTCCATGGCGGTGAGGCAGAGGAGCTGCAGGATGTGGTTCTGCAGCATGTCGCGCATCGCGCCCGACGTGTCGTAGTAGCCGGCCCGGCCCTCGACCCCCACCGTCTCGGCGACCGTGATCTGGACGTGGTCGATCACGTCGGAGGTCCAGAGCCGCTCGAAGATCGTGTTGGCGAAACGGAGCGAGAGCAGGTTCTGGACCGTCTCCTTGCCGAGATAGTGGTCGATCCGGAAGATCTGCGATTCGGGGAAGACCTCGCCGACCGCGTCGTTGATCGCCCGGGCCGATTTCAGATCCTTGCCGATCGGCTTCTCCAGCACGACGCGGGACTTCTCCCCCACGAGCCCGTGGGCGGCGAGGTTGCGGCAGATCGAGCCGTAGAGGTCGGGCGAGGTGGCGAGGTAGTAGGGCCGGACCTGGTCGGGCCGCTCGTCGAGCTTGGCGACGAGGTCGGTCCAGCCGATGTCGCCGGCGCCGTCGACCGCGACGTAGTCGACGTGGTCGAGGAAGCGGTGGAGCATGTCGTCGGACAGGTCGGACGCCGGCACGAAGCGCTTGAGCGCGTCGCGGGCGTGCTCGCGGAAGGCGTCGAGGGACAGTTCCGAGCGCGAGGCGCCGATGATCCGGCTGGTCTCGGGGATCTGGCCGTCGCGGAATCGGTAGAACAGGGCCGGCAGGAGCTTGCGCGCGGTCAGATCGCCGGTGGCGCCGAACACGACGCAGTCGAAGGAAGCGACGGGGATGATCGTGGCCAAGTGCGGCTCCCGGTTGTCGTGCGCTGGTCTCGTGCGGCGGCTGCGTCGCACTGACCTAGCCCGTGTGCAAGGGCTTCGCCAGACGAGGGGCGCAGGCCAGCGCTGTCCGGTTCAGGGGGCGACCGGGACAGGTCCGAGCAAGTCCACGCTGCCACGCTCCGTCCTTGCGAGCGCAGCGAAGCAACCCAGGGCAGCGCGGCGGCGCCGAAGGACAGCACGATGCGCGAGCCGGCCGTCTACATCATGGCGAGCCGCCGCAACGGCACGCTCTACACAGGCGTGACCGCGAATCTCGCCAGGCGGGTCTACGAGCACCGGGAGGCGCTGCTTCCCGGTTTCACGAGCCGCTACGCTTGCAAGCGCTTGGTCTGGTACGAGCCATACCCGACCATGGCCGAAGCCATCACCCGCGAGAAGCAGATCAAGGCGGGTTCACGGAAGAAGAAGCTCGCGCTGATCGAGGCGATGAATCCGGACTGGAACGACCTGTATCCCGATCTCGCGTGAACGGGTCCGGCGTCGCGGATCCCTGGATTGCTTCGCTGCGCTCGCAAAGACGGCGTCGTCTGGCTCATCGCGGCCCCCCAGGCCGCCTTCACACACTCCGTCATCACGAGCGGAGCGAAGTGACCCAGGGCAGCGCGAGGCCGCGTGGGTCACCCCGCCATGTACCGCTTGAACGCCTCGGCGTAGTCCGGGTGCCAGCGCGACAGGGCGGGCCGGTTCTCGACGATGTCGCCGGACGCCCAGGCGATCCGCTTCGCGTCCTGGGCGCGGGTGGTCTCGTTGTCCGGGCAGAGGATGTAGAAATCGCCGGCGGCGAGCCGCTCCAGCAGGAAGGCCACGGTCTCGTCGGGCGTCCAGGCCCCGGCGGGCTTCTCGGCGACGCCGCGGGCCTTCGTGAGGCCCGTGTAGACGAAGCCCGGGATCAGCAGGTGGGCCGTGGTGTGGCAGCCCTCCCGGTTGCGCAGCTCGTGGGCGAGCGCCTCGGTGACCGCCTTCACGCCCGCCTTCGAGACGTTGTAGGGCGCGTTGCCCGGCGGGGTGGTGATGCCCTGCTTCGAGCCCGTGACGACGATCGCCCCGGGCCTGCCGCCCTCGATCATCCCGGGCGCGAAGGCGTGGATGCCGTTGACGACGCCGCCGAGGTTGGTGCCCAGGATCCGCGTCCAGGTGTCGGCGTCGGAGAACAGTTTTCCGCCGGCCTCGATCCCGGCGTTCAGCATCACCAGGGCGGGCGGCCCGCCCTTGGCGACGGCGGTCGCCAGGGCCTCGACGGCGCCCCGGTCCGACACGTCGGTGGGCACGGCGCGCACCTCGACGGCGGCGAGTTCGGCGACGGCGGCCCGGGCCGCGTCCAGGGCCGGGCCCGGCAGGTCGGCGAGCCAGACGTTCATGCCGGCCCGGGCGAAGGCCTGCGCGGCGGCGAGCCCGATGCCGCTCGCAGCCCCGGTGACGACCGCGCTGCGGCCCGGACTGATCGCGGGGTGCTGGCTCATGACGGATCCTCGGCTGACGGGCGCCCATCAGATGGGGCGCCCCGGGCGGAAGGCGAGTTCGCGCCGCGGTCCCGCGCCGCCCCGGCAGAACCAGCGGATCGCCGCCGCGGCGGCTTCTGCTAGGGTGGCGGGCACGTCACGGAACGAAGCACCCGGATGCCCCCTCTCCCGCACCGCCGGTCGATCCTCGCCGGCGCGGCCGCCCTCGGCCTCGCCGGCGCGGCGCGCGCGGCCGGCCCGGCGGGGTTCGGTCCCCTCGGCCGGCCGTCCTGGTCGGCCGACAGCCTCCAGGCCGCCGCGGCCGCCAAGGGCCTGACATACGGCTGCGAGGTGCCGTTCCACCGCTTCGACGCGACGCCCGCCTACCGGCAGGCGGTGGCGCGGGAATGCGGCATCCTCGTCTGCGGCACCGAGATGAAGATGGAGGAGGTCCTGCCGGCGCCGGGCAAGACCGACTTCGCCCGCGGCGACGCCATCCTGCGCTTCGCGAGAGCGAACGGCCAGCGCATGCGCGGCCACACGCTCGTCTGGCACGCGGCGCTGCCGCCCTGGGTCGGACCGCTGCTCGGCCGGGCGAGCGCCGTCCAGGCCGAGGACTTCATGCGGCGCTGGATCGAGACGGTGGCGGGCCATTACCGCGGCCAGATCGTCGCCTGGGACGTGGTCAACGAGATCCTCGGCAACGAGGCCGATCCCGACCGCGGCGGCGGCCTGCGCGACTCGCCCTGGCTGGCCTCCATCGGCCCCGGCTACGTCGACCTCGCCTTCCGGATCCTGCACGAGACCGACCCCGCGGCCGCCGGCACGTGGAACGAGGACGCGGTGGAGCAGGGCGTGCCCTGGATGGAGGCCAAGCGCACCAAGGTCCTGCGCCGCCTGGAGGCGATGCGGTCCCGCGGCGTGCCGATCCGGCGCTTCGGGCTCCAGTCGCACCTCACCAGCACGATCCCGATCGATCAGGGCCAGCTGCGGCGCTTCCTGCGGGAGATCGGCCAGATGGGCCTCGGCATCGA
Organism: Methylobacterium sp. 13MFTsu3.1M2; assembly: GCF_900112625.1. NCBI lineage: Bacteria > Pseudomonadati > Pseudomonadota > Alphaproteobacteria > Hyphomicrobiales > Methylobacteriaceae > Methylobacterium > Methylobacterium sp. 13MFTsu3.1M2. Next base: position 86,658 of record NZ_FOMM01000021.1, on the reverse strand, counting down.
GATCACCGAGCTCGACATCGACGACCGCGCCTTCCCGTCCGACGTGGCGACCCGCGACCGGATGGTGGCCGATTACGCCCGCCGCTACCTCGACGTGGTGTTGGACGAGCCCGCCTGCCTCGACGTCCTGACCTGGGACATCTACGACCCGGACACGTGGCTGAACGACCACCCCTACCGCAAGCGGCCCGACGGCCTGCCGCAGCGGGCGCTGCCGCTCGACGCGCAATTCCGGCGCAAGCCCCTGTGGCACGCGATGAAGGCGGCCTTCGAGGCCGCGCCCGATCACAGGGCCGCCCGCGAGAAGCTCAGGCGGGCGTGACCTCGGCCCGGCGGCCGTCCTCGGCTAGGCTCGGCTCCGGCGGCCGATCCGCCAGGAGCCGGCGGCGGAGGCGCGCGCAGGGGCGCTCGACGAGGCCGTACATGCCCCAGCACCACAGCAGGGTCACCGGGAAGGCCGCCAGCATCAGGCCGACGCCGTGCAGCCCGGGCCGCAGGTGCAGCACCAGGGCCACCACGGTCATGTGCGCGAGGTAGAAGCTGTAGGACCAGAGCCCGAGCCGGCGCATCGGCCGGCTGGCCAGCAGCCGCACCAGAGGTCCCTCGCCGTGCAGCAGGTACGCGAAGGGCACGAACAGGGCGGCGCTCTGGAGCGTGTAGCGCAGGCTCTCCCGGAAGGCGGGATCGCGGACCGCCAGGGTCCCGAGGATCACCGCGAGGCTCGCCGCCACGTGCCAGGGCGCGGGGCGCCACGCCCGGTCGGCCGGGACCACCGGGTTGTTCCACAGCCCGAGGCAGCACCCGAACAGGATCGCGTCGATCCGGGTGTGGGTCCAGCTGTAGTTCAGGCTGTAATCCGGCAGCCGCCAGACGTTGACGCACCGGATCGCCAGGACCGCCGCGCAGAGCCCCAGGCAGGCCAGGGCCGCGCGGCGCGGCCGCAGGCGCCCGAGCCAGAGCAGGAAGACCAGCGGGAAGACGAGGTAGAAGTGCTCCTCGATGGCGAGGCTCCAGAGCGGCACCGGCAGCACCGCCTCGGTGCCGAACAGGCCGGGATAGTTCGTCAGGAAGGTCGCCTGCCCGAGGACCGCCGCCGGCGCGACCGGCATCCAGTCGAGCCACCCCGCCGCGTAGAGCGCGCCGGAGGCGAGCAGGGTCAGGTACATGGGCGGCAGGATGCGTAGGCTCCGCCGGAGGTAGAAGGCGGGAAGCGACACCGTCCCGGTCCGCGCCCGCTCGATCCGCAGGAGCGTGGTGATCAGGTAGCCGCTGAGGAAGAAGAAGACGGTCACGCCGAAGCCGCCCGGCACCACGTGCCCGTAGCCGCAATGGGCCGCGAACACGATCAGGATGGCGAGCGCCCGCACCCCGTCGAGCTGCGGCAGGTAGGGCATCGTCCTCGGGATCGGATCACCGGAATCCGGCATGCTGGGGACCGATCTCCTGTCCGGGCCTGGGCAGCCGTGGCGGCCCGGCCACGCGGTGTCCGACGGAACGCTTCGATGAAGGTGTCCTACTCCGTCATCGCGGGCGGAGCGAAGTGACCCGGGGCAGCGCGACGACGGGCGGCGTCGCGCCGTCTGGATCGCTTCGCTCCGCTCGCAAAGACGTGGGCGCCGGAGCCAGCAACGCATGAATGTATGAGCGCGACGTTCACGCCGACCGACATCCGCGCCGTCACGCGCGGATGAGTCAATTGCGGGATCGTGAATCCCGATCCTGCCAGCTTTCAGGGTCGGAGGAGATTGGTAACCACGCCGGCCCATCATCCGGCCCGGTCGCGCCGCCTGAGCGCGTCGGGAGTGTTGCGTATGGTCCCGGTCCAGCCCCGCCGTCACGCCCGCCCGCACGCCGCGCTGGGTGCGGGCCTGTCCCTGCTGGCCCTGCTCGGAGCGCCCGGCGTCGCCCAGGCGCAGGGGACCGGCGCGGTGCCGCCCGCCGCGGGCGAGACCGCGAGGAGCCAGGAGCCCCGCGCACCGGAGGCGAAGGGTGAGGCGAAGGGCGCGACCGGCAAGCCGGCGGAGGCCAAGCGGGCCGACACCAGGCCGGCCGAGACCAGGCCAGCCGAGCCCCGGGCGACCGAGGCCGCGCCGGAGCCAGTCCCGGCGCAGGGCAAGGCGCAGGATGCCAGGGCGCAGGACGCGAAGGGACAGGACGCGAAGGCCCAGGACAGCAAGGCGTCGGAGAGCAAGGCGTCCGACGCCCGATCGGCCGAGACCAAGTCCCAGCCGGCCAAGCCTCAGGAAGCTGCGAAGAGGTCCCGCGAGCCGGCGCCGCTGGTCTACGCCAAGGTCTCCGCCGACCCGAACCCGACGCTGACGCCGCGGACGTTCCTCGACACGCTCCGGGCGGCCGAGCGCTACGCGGCCTTCGCGGAGGCCGGGGGCTGGGAGCGGCTGCCAGACGATCTCGCGCGCCTCAAGCCCGGCGAGCGCCACCCGGCGATCCCCACCCTGCGCCACCACCTGACGCTGACCGGCGACCTGCCGGCGGATGCCCCCCCGAACGACCGCCTCGACCCGCCCCTGGTGGCGGCGATCGCGGCGTTCCAGGCCCGTCACGGCCTGCCCGACAGCGGTATCCTTGGCCGGCTCACGATCAACGCGCTCAACGTGCCGGCCGCGGTGCGCCAGCGCCAGCTCGCTGCCTCCGCGGCCCGGCTGATGGGCTCGAAATTCCCGTTCGGCGAGCGCTACGTGGTGGTCAACATCCCGTCCGCCGCCGTGGAGGCGGTGGAGAACGGCGCCGTGACGCGCCGCTACGTCGCGGTGGTCGGCTCCCCCGACAAGGCGACGCCGTCCGTCGAGACGCGGATCACCGACATCAACTTCAACCCGACCTGGACCGTCCCCGCCTCGGTGGTGAAGAACGAGATCATCCCGGCGATGCGCAAGAACCCGGGCTACCTCGCCAAGAACCGCATCCGGATCCTGGGCCCGGCGGGCGAGGTCGACCCGACCCGGATCGACTGGGCGGGCCAGAAGGCCGTCAACTACACGCTGCGCCAGGATTCCGGCCTCGACAATTCGCTGGGCCAGGTGCGGATCGACATGCCGAACCGCTTTGCCGTCTACATGCACGATACGCCGGCGAAGTCGCTCTTCGCCGCGAGCGTCCGCTTCCACAGCCACGGCTGCGTCCGGGTCGGACAGGTGAAAGAGCTGGTCGGCTGGCTGCTGCAGGGCACGGACGGCCCCAACGGGCCGGGCACGAGCTGGGGGCCGATCGAGATCGAGACCGGCATCGCCGACGGCGAGCGCCGCGACATCAAGCTCACCAAGCCGATTCCGGTCACCTTCGTGTACCTCACCGGCTTCGCCACGCCGGACGGGAAGGCGCATTTCCGCGACGACATCTACAACCTCGACACGCCGGCGCCCGAGCCCGCCGCCACCGGCGCGATCCCGCCCGCGGCGGGCGCGGACGCCGCGAAGCCGGCCCCCGCCACCGCGCCGGCCCCGCCCCGGCCCGGTGCCGCCCACGACGCGAAGCCGGCTCCCGCGCGGGCTGCCGCGGCCAAGCCCGCGACGGTCGGGCCCGCGCCGGTCAGGCCCGCACCGGCGAAGCCGTCGCCGGAGCGGCCCGTTACCGAGCACCGCAGTTTGGAATCCGTCGAACCTACCCGCTAAAGCCAACCCAGCTATGCGATTCTCGGTACGCCGGAACATCCCGGCGGGCCGGCCATTGGCCTGCAGAAGGCGCGTCCGCACCTCCGCGGAGTGACGGAGCGGCGCGCCGAGCCAGCGAATCGCATTGGAGACGACCATGGCCAAGGCCAAGCCGAGCAGCCGCATCGAGAGCGCGCGCCTCAACACCCCGACCGACCTCGATCCGAGCGACGTCCGGACGATCGCCGAGGGCCTGACGGTCCTGAGTTCGGACCTGTTCGCCCTCTACATCAAGACCAAGAACTTCCACTGGCACATGAGCGGACCCCATTTCCGCGACTACCACCTGCTGCTGGACGAGCAGTCGGCCCAGATCTTCGAGATCATCGACGCGGTGAACGAGCGCGCCCGCAAGATCGGCGGCACGGTCCTGCGCTCGCTCGGCCAGGCCAAGAGCCTGACCCGCGTGGCCGACAACGATGCCGAGTACGTCTCGCCCCTCGACATGCTCAAGGAGCTGCGCGACGACAACAAGGCCCTCACCGCCAACATGCGGACCCTCCACGGGGTCACCGACGAGGCCGGCGACGTGGCGACCACCTCGCAGCTCGAGGAGTGGATCGACCAGTCCGAGGAGCGGACGTGGTTCCTCTACGAGACCACCCGCAACGCGACCGACAGCGGCCACTGAGCCGCGCCCCCCGGCACCGGCGCGGCCGGCGCCGGGTCGGGCCTCGCCGCGCCGCTAGCCGGTTGCGAGATCGAGGTGCACCTTCACGAGGCCCGGATCGTCCGGGTCGCGCCCCTGCGTGAAGCCGAGGCGGCGGCACACCGCCAGCATCGGCCGGTTCTCGGCCAGCACCGTGCCCTCGACCCGGCCGATCCCCTCGGAGCGCGCCCAGTCGATCATCAGGCGCATCAGCGCGAAGGCGAGGCCCGTCCCGCGGGCGTCGCGGCCCACCGCGATCGCGTACTCGCCGCTCTCGTGGTTGGCGTCGGCGTGGAGCCGGACCGCACCGAGCATGCGCTCGCCGCCGCCCGGCCCGATCTCCGTGGCCACGAACGCGATGGCGCGGGCGTAGTCGAGCTGCGTCAGGCGGACCAGGAAGGCGTGGCTGAACTCGCGCACCGGCCCGAAGAACCGCAGCCGCAGGTCCTCCGGGTCGAGACCCTTGAAGAAGGCCAGGAACAGGCCCTCGTCCTCCGGGCGCACAGGCCGCACCCGCACGGTCCGGTCCTTGAGGTTGAGCGTGCGGATCCACTCGGCCGGATAGGGCCGGATCGCGAAGCGCGGGTGGCCGCGGCCGTGGGCGCTACCGTGGACGCTGCCGTGGTCGCCGCGCTCGGCGCGCCCGATCCGGACCCGGGCGTCGAGGGCCAGCACGCCGGTCTCGTCGGCCAGGAGCGGGTTGATGTCTAGCTCGCGCACCTGCGGCAGGTCGGCGGCGAGCTGGGACAGCTTCACCAGCGTCAGCGCGATCGCCCCGAGATCGGCCGCCGGCACGTCGCGGTAGGCCTCCAGGCGGCGCGCGACCCGGGTTCGGGCGATGAGGTCGCGCGCCAGGGTCAGGTCGAGCGGCGGCAGGCCGAGGGCGCGGTCGTCGATCACCTCCACGGCGGTCCCGCCCCGGCCGAACACCACCACCGGGCCGAACACCGCGTCCTCCGCGAGCCCGGCGATCAGCTCCCGGCGCTGGCCGCGGCGGACCATCGGCTGCACGGCGAAGCCGGTGACCCGGGCGTCGGGCCGCTCCCGGCGCGCGCGGGCCAGGATGCTGCGGGCGGCCTCCGCGACGTCGGCCTCGCTGGTCAGGTCGAGGTGGACGCCGCCGATGTCGGATTTGTGCACGATGTCCGGCGAGACGACCTTCAGCGCCACCGTCCCGCCCGCCGCGATGATCGGCCACGCGGCCGCGGCGGCCGCGTCCGTGTCGGGGGCGAGCGTGATCGGGACGGTCGGGATCCCGTAGGCCTGCAGGAGGCCGTTCACCGCCACCGGGTCGAGCCACGCGGCGCCCTGGCGCAGGGCGCCGGCGACGATCGAGCGGGCCCGCGCCGTGTCGGGGGAGAAGTCCCGCGGCAGCGAGTCCGGCGTGCGCATCAGGTCGTCCTGGGCCTCGCGGTAGCGCACGAGGTGCAGGAAGCCCTCGATCGCCTCGGAATCGGTGGCGAAATGCGGGATCCCGGCCTGCGCGAAGGTCTCGCGCGCCGCCTCCGCGTCGCCCAGCGTGACCGCGAAGACCGGCTTCTTGCGGGTCTGGCCGGCGCGGGCGGCCTTGACCGTCGCGGCGACGGCCTCGGCCACCGCGCCGGCCTCCGAGCGGATCGTCGGCACGTGGATCGCCAGCACGGCGTCGCTCGTCCGATCCGTCAGCAGCGGCGTCAGCGCGGACGCGAAGGCCGGACCGGCGGCGTCGACGCCGAGGTCGAGGGGGTTTCCCGGCGCGCGGCCCTCCGCCTCGGCGGGCGCCGCCAGGGTCCCGGCCCGCTCGATCAGCCGGTCCGCCGCGAGGAGGCCGATGCCGCGGCCGTTGGACACGATCGCCAGCCGGTGGCCGGGGAACGGCCGCTGCCGCCCCAGGGTCTCCACGGCGGAGAACATCGCGTCGAGGTCCGGCACGGCCAGCAGGCCGGCCCGCCGGAAGGCCGCGGCGTAGACCGCGTCCGGGCGGGCCAGGGCGCCGGTATGGGTGACGGCGGCGCGGGTGTCGGGCCGGTGCCGGCCCGCCCGCAGGACCACGACGGGCTTGGCCCGGGCCGCGGCGCGGGCGGCCGACATGAACCGGCGGGCATCCGCGACCCGGTCGAGGCAGAGCAGGATCGCGCGGGTGCGGAAATCGGCGGCGAAGTGGTCGAGGCAGTCGGCCACGCCGATGTCGAGGACGCTGCCGAGCGACAGCACGGCCGAGAAGCCCGTGCCGTGGCGGGCGCCCCAGGCGACGATGGCGGCCGCGACCGTGCCGGATTGCGAGACGAGGGCGAGGTCGCCGGCCTCGGGCGCTTGGGCGAACAGGCTGGCGTTGAGCCTCGCGCCCGGGACCGCCAAGCCGGCGCTGTCGGGCCCGAGCAGGCGCAGGCCGTGGGCGCGGGCGATCCCGTGGGCGACCGGACCGGGATCCCCCGGCCCGGATCCGAGCCGTGCCGTGAGGATCACGGCCGCCCCGGCGCCGATCGCGGCGGCCTGCGCGACGACCTCGGGCACGCTCGGCGGCGGCACCGCGATCAGGACGAGGTCGGGGGCGGCGGGCAGATCCGCGACCCGCGGCACGCAGGCCAGCCCGTCGACGGTCGTTTGGTCGGGCTGGACCGGCATGATCGCGCCGGGAAAGCCCGCGGCGCGCAGGCTGTCGAGCACGCTGCGCCCCAGTGAGCCCTCGCGCCCCACCGCCCCGACCAGGGCGATCGAGCGGGGCGCCAGCAGCTTGTCGAACCGGTAGGTGCTCACGACCGGCGGCTCACGACATCGTCACGGGACGCGGTCCCGCAGGCCGTTCCTTGCGGCACGCATCTGGCCTCTCGCTCACGTCCGAACGGACGAGGCGCCGGGGCGCCCGCCGCCCTCCCAGATGGCGCGATCCGGCGCGCCTGCAACGCCCGGTCGGCACGCGCCGGCCGGAAATCGCGTGGTCGACGCGAGCGCGGTCTCCAGACCTCCTTTTGTTCAATATCGGGCGCCATTTATCCACTCTAAGACGGCACTTGTGGGCATGTGTGGATTGGACTTGCTATTGAATTCACACCACCATAGTAACTGCCCATTAACTACCCTGTATCGGGTCGAGCAGAGACAGATCCCGGCCGGCGTCGGTGGCCGGCTGGGATCGATTGGAGGTTACGGGATGGACGCCACGGGTGAAGGGCAACCGGACTATCTCACGCTGTCCGTCGACATCGTGTCGGCCTTCGTGAGCAACAATCCGGTCCCCGCGCCGGAACTGCCGGGGCTGATCGCGGCCATCCACGCGACGCTGCACGGGCTCGGCGAGCCGTCCGCCCCGCCGGCGGAGCAGCTGCGGCCGGCCGTGCCGGTCCGGCGCTCGGTCCAGCCCGACTTCATCGTCTGCCTGGAGGACGGCAAGAAGTTCAAGTCGCTGAAGCGCCACCTGCGGACGCACTACAACCTGACGCCCGAGGAGTATCGGGGAAAGTGGGGCCTGCCGCCCGACTACCCGATGGTGGCGCCGAACTACGCCGCGGCGCGGTCCAGCCTCGCCAAGAGCATGGGCCTCGGCCACCAGCGTCGGAAGGGCTGACGGCGCGGCGCTCTCATCCGCGCCCGCGTCCACAGCTTTCGGAGGCGGGTTAGGCATCGGGCAAGCCGCACTTGCGAGGGTCGGGGGCCCGTCAGCGCCCCCGAGACCCGATGCCCGGCAAGCCCAGCCTCGTCGCCCGCCTGTTCTGGACGGCCGTGATCGGCCTCCCCTTCGGGCTCTGGTACGGCCGGCCGGCGCTCGCCGCGACGGGACTCGCCCTCGCGCTCGTCCTGCTGCGGCATCTCGGGCGCCCGCGCCGGTTCCGGGCCCGGGTGCGCCGGATCGCCCGCGCCCATGCCGAGACGCTGGCGCTGCGGCGGCGGCAGGAGAGCTACACCGACCCCTACGGCAACCGGATCGAGGACGGCTGGCTGCGCGAGCGCGATTATTTCCTCGAGCGGACCGTCCTGCCGCAGTTCGGTCCCCGCTTCGCCGACCTCGCCGAGGCGGAGCACGCGCGGATGCTGGCGATCGTCGAGGCCGAGGCCGCCGCCGTCGCGCTCCCGGAGGAGGACGAGGCGCCCGGGGACGGGCTGGACTACGAGCGCTACTGCGCCGAGCGCCTGGTCCGGGCGGGCTGGCGGGCGCACCGGACGCCGGCGAGCGGCGACCAGGGCGCCGATATCGTGGCGGTGCGGGACGGGCTGCGCCTCGTCGTGCAGTGCAAGCGGCTGAGCAAGCCCGTGGGCAACGCCGCCGTGCAGGAAGCCGCCGCGGCCCTGCGCTACTGGGACGGGGACCGGGCCGCCGTGGTGTCGAACGCCGGCTTCACGCCGGCGGCGCGCCGGCTCGCCACGGCCACCGGCGTCCTCCTCCTGCACCACGACGCCCTCGAGGCGATCGAGGCGTTCGACCTCGCGGAGACGTGATGCCCGTCAGGCGAGCGGGCCGGGGATGGCGATCTCCGCCTCGCTGAGCAGGCGCGCCTCGTGGCGGCGCACGAACAGCCACAGGGCCAGGCCGCCGAACACCACCAGGGCGAGCAGGGTCAGGCCCACCGGGCCGACGATGTGCTCGATCTGGCGCCCGCAATAGTACGAGCCGATGCCCATGCTGCCGGCCCAGACGATGCCGCCGAGGGCGTTGAAGGCGAAGAAGCGGCGCGCGTCCAGGCGGTTGACCCCGGCGAGCAGGGCCGCGTAGGCGCGCAGCATCGCGGTGAAGCGGCCGAAGAACACGATCTTCCCGCCGTGCTGGCGGAACAGGTACTGGCCGAGCTTGAGCCGCCCGTGATCGAGGGCGATGAGATGGCCGTAGCGGAGCAGCAGCGGCATGCCCCAGCGCCGCCCCGCCCAGTAGCCGACATTGTCGCCCAGGATCGCGGCCGTCGCCGCCGCGGCGATGACCAGGCCGATGTTCAGGTTCCCGGTGCTGCCGGCGTAGACGGCGGCCGAGATCAGCACCGTCTCGCCGGGGCACGGCACGCCGGCGCTCTCGAGGGTGATGATCACGAAGATCGCGATGTATCCGTAATTCGCGATCAGGTCGGCGATGGGCAGGTCGTTCAGGAAGGCCATGCGGTCCTCGGGCCGGTCTCCGGGCAGAGCCCGGCGACACAAGCGGACGGAACGTGGCCTTAAGAGGGCCGATCTGCGGCCGGCGGCGTCCTCAGAGGACCTTCAGTAGTGCCTCGGCGCCGGACGCCTCGGCCTTCGAGGGTGTCTCCTCGACGTTGAGGATCCGGACGACGCCGTCCTCGACCAGCATCGAGTAGCGCTTCGAGCGCATCCCGAGGCCGAAGCCGGTGCCGTCCATCTCCAGGCCGAGGGCCTTGGCGAAATCGGCGTTGCCGTCGGCGAGGAATTCCAGCCCCTCGGCGCCGCTCGCCTTCGACCACGCGTCGAGCACGAACACGTCGTTGACGCTCGTGACCGCGATGGCGTCGATACCGCGCCCGAGGATCTCGTCCTTGTGGGTCACGAAGCCCGGCAGGTGGTTGCGGTGGCAGCTGGGGGTGAACGCGCCCGGCACGCCGATCAGGACCACGCGCCGGCCCTTGAACACGTCGTCGGTGGTGCGCGCGATCGGGCCCTCGGGGCCGATCACCCGGAAGGTGGCCTGGGGCAGGTGGTCGCCGACCTGGATCATCGCGGGTCCCTCGTTGTCGCGCGCTGGGATGGCGCGCGTGAGCAGCGCGCCTGACCTAGCGTGGCAGGGGGTGCCTGTCGAGGATCGGGAGCGGCCTGCGGCTCACGGTCCGAGAAGCTTGACGAAGGCCGCCCCGGCGCCGAACAGCGCGGCCCCGGCCGTCATGTCGGACAGCGCCACCTGCCAGGGCGCGAGACTCCGGTCCCGGCCGATCTTGGCGGCCTCGGCCGCGAGCTTGGTCTGCTCGACGGCCGTCTTCGAAGCCTCGGCCGTCATCTTGAACTGCTCGGCCGCCAGCTTGGTCTGCTCCGCGGCCAGGTTCGACTGCTCGGCGATCAGCTTGTGCTGCTCGGCGACGAACTTCCGCGTCTCCTCGTGCGCGCGCTCGATCCGGGCGCGCTGCTCCTCGATGTCGAACGCGGTCTGAGAGGCGGATCCAGCCATGATGGTCACGGTCTCGAACGTGGCCGGAACGATCGCCTCGCGTGCCGGCCAGGACATTCTGCGGCGCGCATGAGACCCGCACAAGCTTGGGGGAGGCTTGCTGCGTCCCTTTTGCCCGCTGGACAACGGAGGGGCGCGGCGTAGCATGGACGCATGGCGCACCCTCCGCACCGCAGGCCCGATCCCATGTCGGCAGCGTCGTCCCAGGCCGGGAAGGCGGCGCCGCTCCGCACGGAGCTGGCGGGCCCGCACTTCCTCGACGGGCAGTTCCTCGTGGCCATGCCCGGCATGGCCGACGAGCGCTTCGCGCGCTCGGTGATCTACATCTGCGCCCATTCCGCCGACGGGGCCATGGGCATCATCGTCAACAAGGCGGCGACCGACATCAGCATGCCGGACCTGCTGGTCCAGCTCGACGTGGCGCCCGAGGCGGACGCGATCCGCCTGCGCGAGCGGGTCGGCCACATGCCGGTCCTGATGGGCGGCCCGGTGGAGGGACGGCGCGGCTTCGTGCTCCACAGCGACGATTTCCACATCCAGCAATCGACGCTGATCATCGACGACGGCATCTGCCTGACCGCGACCGTGGAGATCCTCCGCGCCATCGCCAGCGGCGAGGGGCCGGCCAGCGCCGTGCTGGCGCTCGGCTACGCCGGCTGGCAGGCCGGGCAGCTGGAGAGCGAGATCATGGCCAACGGCTGGCTCAACTGCCCGGCCGACCCGGCCCTGATCTTCAACGCCGACCTCGACGCCAAGTACGACCTCGCCCTGCGGGCCAACGGCATCGACCCGGCGATGCTGTCGATGACCGCCGGCCGGGCCTGACCCGACCGCGCTCGCCGGGGCGGCACGCCGTCTTTGCGAGCGGAGCGAAGCGATCCAGGAACGCTACGCCGGCCAGCCTCGCGCTACCCTGGGCTGCTTCGCTCCGCTCGCAAAGACGGTTGCGCCGGGCCGTTACGGGGCGGTCTTACTCCGGAACGGCGTCGCCGCCGCCGACCGCGTCCGGGTTCATGCCCTCGACCGCCGGCTTGGGCCGGGGCCGCCGGGGGGCCACGGCGGCGGTGGGCGTCGCCGTGTTGGCGCCGAGCCGGGTCGCCAGGGCCAGGGCGCGGTTCTCCGTCACCCGCAGATGGCAGAACCCGTGCGTGCCCTCGCGCGCGTAGGTGCGGCAGAGCTGCTCCCGGTCCGACGAGAACGCCGCCTGTTCGCTGACGATCGGCCGGACATCCTCGCGCCGGGCCCGCTGGGTCATCAGCTTGTAATTGTCCCGGACGGCCTTGTCGGCCACGCCGCGGGCGGTGTCGAACTCGCCGGCCCGCGGGATCAGGGTGGCGGCGCCCGGCCCCCAGAGGCCGACCGGCGTGGTCGCGCAATCCGCCGCCGAGAAGGTGCAGACCGGGCCCGAGCCCAGGCTCGAGACCAGGACGCCGCCGTCGGTCACGTCGAAGCGCAGCGGGCACTCGGCCCCGGCGGCCTCGAAGCGCGGCACGCCCTCGGGCTTGCCCTCGGCGGTGAGCGTCACCGGATTGCCGCCCGCGAGCGGCACCGTGCACGAATCCGCCGGCTGCGAGATCTTGGTCCCGGGCAACTTGATCCGCGCCGTGACGGCCGTGCCGGAGCGCTCGAGCTTCAGCGAGCCGGACAGGCCGTTGAGCTGCAGCTCCTGGCCGATCACGCCGTCCTCGGAGGGCGTCTTCAGCACGACCGGGCGGGCCGGCGCGGGGGCCGGCCGGGGCGCCTCGGGGGCCGCCGCGGGCGGGCCCGGCTCGCCCGGTGCCCCGGGCGCGGGCGCCGGCTCCGGCAGGCCGCGCGGCGGCACCGGCGGCCGCTCCGGCTTGATGCCGAACAGGCGCTCGAAGAAGTTCTGGGCCCGCGCGGGGGGCGCGGCGAGCATCCCGGGCGCCGCGACGGCGACCGCCAGGATCGGGAGCAGGAGGCTGCGGGTCGGGCGCATCGGACTCTACGACGGGGACACGAAGTGGCGGGGCCACGCGCAACCCCTTGTCGAAACGTTAACACGCCGTCGATGGCGCCGACGTGGCAGCGGAGCAACAAAATGCAGCCACGCCACCGGGCCGACGTCGGCCGTGCGGCGAGATCCTGCCGGAATGCCAAGGGGATGGCGCGGATTCGCGTGGCCGATCCCGCCGCGCAGGCTTCGCCTTGCGGGCCCGGAACGGGCTTCTTATATCGCCCTCGACGCGGGATTGCGCGCTGGGTTTCAGCCGTTCACGGCCCTTGATCCGGCCCGGGTCCCATACTCACATCACCCCCGACACCGCCATGGGCCGAGCTGCTTCGGGGCTCGGCGGTCTGCTTGAACGCGACACAAAGAGGGATCCCACCATGGGTAAAGTTATCGGCATCGACCTCGGCACCACCAATTCCTGCGTGGCCGTGATGGAAGGCACGCAGCCCAAGGTCATCGAGAATTCGGAAGGCGCGCGCACCACGCCGTCCATCGTCGCCTTCACGGACGACGGCGAGCGGCTCGTCGGCCAGCCGGCCAAGCGCCAGGCGGTCACGAACCCCGAGCGCACGTTCTTCGCCATCAAGCGGCTCATCGGCCGGACCTACGACGACCCGATGACCCAGAAGGACAAGGGCCTCGTGCCCTACAAGATCGCCCGCGGCGATAACGGCGACGCCTGGGTCGAGGCGGACGGCAAGAAGTACTCGCCCTCGCAGATCTCCGCCTTCACTCTGCAGAAGATGAAGGAGACCGCCGAGTCGCATCTCGGCCAGCCGGTCACGCAGGCGGTCATCACGGTCCCGGCCTACTTCAACGACGCCCAGCGTCAGGCCACCAAGGACGCCGGCAAGATCGCGGGCCTCGAGGTGCTGCGCATCATCAACGAGCCGACCGCGGCGGCGCTGGCCTACGGCCTTGACAAGAAGAAGTCCGGCACGATCGCGGTCTACGACCTCGGCGGCGGCACCTTCGACGTCTCCATCCTGGAGATCGGCGACGGCGTCTTCGAGGTGAAGTCGACGAACGGCGACACCTTCCTGGGCGGCGAGGACTTCGACAACCGGATCGTCGAGTACCTGACGGCCGAGTTCAAGAAGGAGCAGGGCATCGACCTGACCAAGGACAAGCTCGCCCTCCAGCGCCTCAAGGAGGCCGCCGAGAAGGCCAAGATCGAGCTGTCCTCGGCCACCCAGACCGAGATCAACCTGCCCTACATCACCGCCGACAACACCGGCCCGAAGCACCTCGCGCTGAAGCTCAGCCGCGCGAAGTTCGAGTCGCTCGTCGACGATCTGGTTCAGCGGACGATCGAGCCCTGCCGCAAGGCGCTCAAGGATGCCGGCGTGTCGGCCTCCGAGATCGACGAGGTGGTTCTGGTCGGCGGCATGATCCGCATGCCCAAGATCCAGGAGGTGGTGAAGGCCTTCTTCGGCAAGGAGCCCCACAAGGGCGTCAACCCGGACGAGGTCGTGGCCATCGGCGCCGCCGTCCAGGCGGGCGTGCTCCAGGGCGACGTCAAGGACGTGCTGCTGCTGGACGTGACCCCGCTGTCGCTCGGCATCGAGACGCTGGGCGGCGTGTTCACCCGGCTCATCGACCGCAACACCACGATCCCGACCAAGAAGTCCCAGACCTTCTCGACCGCCGAGGACAACCAGAACGCGGTCACGATCCGGGTCTTCCAGGGCGAGCGCGAGATGGCGGCCGACAACAAGCTGCTCGGCCAGTTCGACCTCGTCGGCATCCCGCCGGCGCCCCGCGGCATGCCGCAGATCGAGGTGACCTTCGACATCGACGCCAACGGCATCGTCAACGTGACGGCCAAGGACAAGGCGACCAACAAGGAGCACCAGATCCGCATCCAGGCCTCGGGTGGCCTGTCGGACGCCGACATCGACCGGATGGTGAAGGACGCCGAGGCGAACGCCGAGGCCGACAAGAAGCGGCGCGAGCTCGTCGAGGTGAAGAACCAGGGCGAGAGCCTGATCCACGCCACCGAGAAGTCGGTGACCGAGTACGGCGACAAGGTCCCGGCCACCGACAAGGGCGCGATCGAGACCGCGATGACCGCGCTCAAGACCGCGCTGGAGGGCGACGACGTCGAGACCATCAAGGCCCGGACCACGGACCTGATGCAGGCCTCGATGAAGCTCGGCGAGGCCATGTACGCCGCCAACCAGGCGGCCGGCCCGGATGCGGGCGCCGAGGCGGCGGCCTCCGAGAAGAAGGACGACGTCATCGACGCCGACTTCCAGGAGGTCGACGAGAAGGACCAGAAGAAGCGCGCCTGAGGCGCGGATCTGATACGACCGCGCGGGGCCGGAGCGATCCGGCCCCGCCTTTGCGTGAGAAGCGTATTCAGAAGCTCCGTCATGCCGGGCCTGCGGGGCCCGGAACCGGGAGCCGCCGGCCGATCGCGGATCCGCGTCGTCGGCGCCTCCGGTTTCCGGGCTCGTCGCGGCCTCCCGGAACGGCGGCGCGGTGGTAGAGAAGCGTCGCGGCCCGGGGTACGGGACGGGACGGGAAGGCACCTGAGGGCGGGATGTCGAAGCGGGACTACTACGAGATCCTGGGGGTCACCAAGACCGCCACGGAAGGCGAGATGAAGGTCGCCTTCCGCAAGCTCGCGATGACCTATCATCCCGACCGGAATCCCGGCGACAAGGACGCCGAGATCAAGTTCAAGGAAATCAACGAGGCCTATCAGTGCCTCTCCGACGGCCAGAAGCGCGCCGCCTACGACCGGTTCGGCCACGCGGCCTTCAGCCAGGGCGGGGCCGGCGGTCCCGGATTCGGCAACGAGTTCGGCGACTTCATGTCGGACATCTTCGACAATTTCTTCGGCGACGGCCGCGGGGCCGCCGGCGGTGGCCGCGGACGCGGCGGCACGCCGGGCCGCGAGCGCGGGGCCGACCTGCGCTACAACCTCGAGATCACTCTGGAGGAGGCCTTCACCGGCAAGGCCGAGACCATCAAGATCCCGACCTCGATCACCTGCGAGGTCTGCGACGGGTCCGGCGCGAAGCCCGGCTCGAAGCCGCGGACCTGCCCGACCTGCGCGGGCTACGGACGGGTCCGGGCGGCGCAGGGCTTCTTCGCCATCGAGCGGACCTGCCCCAACTGCCACGGCCGCGGCGAGATCGTCGACGACCCCTGCACCGCCTGCCAGGGCGCCGGGCGCGTCAACCGCGAGCGCACCCTCTCGATCAACGTGCCGGCGGGCGTCGATGACGGGCTGCGGATCCGGCTCGCCGGCGAGGGCGAGAGCGGGCTGCGCGGCGGGCCGGCGGGCGACCTCTACGTCTTCCTGTCGATCAAGCAGCACGAGTTCTTCCAGCGCGACGGCGCCGACCTGTTCTGCCGGGTGCCGATCTCGATGGTCACGGCCGCGCTCTCGGGCGAGATCACCGTTCCGGTGATCGACGGCTCGCAGACGCAGGTGCGCATCCCGGCGGGGACGCAGACCGCCAAGCAGTTCCGCATCAAGGGCAAGGGCATGCCGGTGCTGCGCTCGCGGGAGGTCGGCGACCTCTACATCCAGGTCTTCGTCGAGACCCCGCAGAACCTGACCAAGCGCCAGCGCGAGCTGCTCCAGGAGTTCGACCAGTCGGCCTCCCCGGAGAACCATCCCGAGTCCGCGGGCTTCTTCTCGAAGGTGCGGGACTTCTTCGGGGGCGCGGTCCGGCCGTGAGGCCGGATCCGAATCCCGGGAAGACCCGTTATGCAAGCGGCCGGCGTGGCTTGCATCCCCTAGGCGCGGCGCCGGCTTGACTGTAAGACAGCGCCGTCCCTAGCCATTCATTCTCATCCGGCATCAAGGAATCCAGGACTTGCCGCCGCTCCGCCGTCCCAACGCGAAGGCTCCTGCGGGCAGGAGCGCGATTTTCGGGCCGCGGCGCGACCCCCTCGAGGACGAGGCCCGATTCCTGCGGTCCTGGCTGGAGCGCCCCCTGGTCACGGGGGCCGTGACGCCCTCGGGCAAGATGCTCGCCCGGACCATGGCGGCCTACGTCGACCCGCGCCTCGAAGGGCCCGTGGTCGAGCTGGGCCCCGGCACCGGTCCTGTGACCGAGGCGCTGATCCGGCGCGGCGTCGCGCCGGAGCGGCTGATCCTCGTGGAGTTCAACCCCGATTTCTGCCGCCTCCTGACCCATCGCTTCCCGGGCGTGCGGGTCATCCAGGGCGACGCCTACAACATGCGCGCGAGCCTCCAGGACGTGCTGACGGAGCCCGCCGCCGCGACGATCTCGAGCCTGCCGCTGTTCACCAAGCCGCTGGAGCAGCGGCTCGACCTGCTCAACACCGCCCACGACCTGATGCGGCCGGGCGCGCCCTTCGTGCAGTTCACCTACGCGGTCGTTCCGCCGATCCCGGCCCGCTGCGAGGCCGGCAGCTACACCGCCGATCGCTCCAACCGGGTCTGGCTGAACCTGCCGCCGGCGCGGGTCTGGGTCTACCGCCGACCCTGACCTGAACACGGCCTGAGCGAACAGGTCACGTTTGCGTCAACTGGAAAGGCGCACACCTGAGACACGGCCGGACGCCACAGGGCGACCGGCGTGGATCAGGAGAACGCCGATGTTCACCAAGACCGCACGGACCCGTTTGGCCGCCGCCCTGGCCTTCGGCGGACTCGCCTTCGCGGCGCCGGCCATGGCCGCGCCCCTCGGTCACGACGCCGGCCTGCAGGCGGAAGCCGGCGACGTCCAGACCGTCCAGTACGGCTACGGCTACGGGCACCGCCACGGCGGCTGGGGTCACCGCGGCTACGGCCCGCGCCATCACCACCACGGCTGGGGCCGGGGCCACCATCACGGCTGGGGGCACCGCGGCTTCGGCCCGCGTCACCATCACCACGGCGGCTGGGGCCATCGCCACGGCTACGGCCGCTGGTAAGGGCTCCGAGCCCGCCGCGCCCGGCCACGGCTCCGTGATGGCCGGGCGCGCCCGCTAGCCGGCGCCCACCCGCTCGAGGACGGGCGGGCGCTCCGGCGGCGCGTCGCCCATCCGGTAGGCCGCCCGCAGCGCGGCCTCCGCCCGGTCCGCGGCGGCCTCGTCTGCCGCGTGGACGATCCCGAGCAGCCCGCCGGACGATCCGGGACCGGCGAGATCCGTGAAGCCGACCCGTGGGTCGACCGGATCCTCCGGCCGGGTGCGGCCGCCGCCGAGCCCGATCACCGCCAGGCCCAGCGCCCGCGTCGCGATCCCCGCGACGGTCCCGTCCTGACGGACCGCCCGGCGCACCGGCGCGGCGGGCAGATGCGCCTCCGGCCGCTCCAGGAGATCGCCCGGTCCGCCGAGCGCCGCGACCATGCGGCCGAAGCCCTCGGCCGCCCGGCCCGAGGCGAGGGCCTGCTCCAGCCGCTCCGCGGCGCTGTCGCGGTCCGGCGCCAGGCCGCCCACGACCAGCATCTCGGCGCCCAGCGCCACCGTGACCGCGTGGAAGCGCGGCTCGCGGCGCGCGCCCGTCAGGTAGTCGAGCGCGTAGGCGACCTCGACGGCGTTGCCGGCTGCGCTGGCGAGCGGCGCGTCCATGTCGGTGATCAGCGCGGCGGTGTGCAGGCCGGCCCCCTCCGCCACCGTGACGATGCTCTGGGCCAGCGCCCGCGCCTCGGGCACGCCCGCCATGAAGGCGCCGGAGCCCTGCTTCACGTCCATCACGAGCCCGTCGAGCCCGGCGGCGAGCTTCTTCGACAGGATCGAGGCGGTGATCAGGTCGCGGGACTCGACCGTGCCGGTGACGTCGCGGATCGCGTAGAGGCGCCGGTCCGCGGGCGCGAGTTCGGCGGTCTGGCCGATGATGGCGCAGCCGACCTCCGCGACGACCCGGCGGAACGCGTCGAGCCCGGGCGTGGCGTCGTAGCCCGGGATGCTGCCGAGCTTGTCCAGCGTCCCGCCGGTATGGCCGAGGCCGCGCCCCGAGATCATCGGAACGTAGCCGCCGCAGGCCGCGACCATCGGAGCGAGCGGCAGGCTCACCGCGTCGCCGATGCCGCCGGTGGAGTGCTTGTCGAGGACGGGCCCGGGCAGGTCCCAGGCGAGGATCCGGCCCGATTCCGCCATCGCGCGGGTGAGCGCCACCCGCTCCGGCAGCGACAGGCCGCGGAAGAACACCGCCATGGCGAAGGCCGCCGCCTGCCCCTCCCCGACCGTGCCGTCGGTGAGGCCGCGGATGAAGGCCCCGATCTCGTCCGGATCGAGGGGCTGGCCGTCGCGCTTGGCCCGGATCGTCTCCTGAGGCAGCCGCACGCTCACAGCGTCCGTGCCCGCATCAGGGTCTCGAACAGGCTGCTCGCCCCGAGCCGGAAGGTTCTCGGGCTCACCCAGCCGGGACCCATCAACCGGTCGGCGAGGTCGAGGTAGGTGGCGGCGTCGGCGACGCTGCGCAGGCCGCCAGAGACCTTCAGGCCCGCGGGGCGGCCGCCGGCGCGGATCTCGGCCAGCATCGCCTCGGCGGCTTCCGGGGTCGCCGAGACCGGGCTCTTGCCCGTGGAGGTCTTCAGGAAGTCGGCGCCCGCCTCCAGGGCGATCCGGCTGGCCTCCCGGATCCGCTCCGGCTCGGCGAGCGCACCCGTCTCCAGGATCACCTTGAGGGTCGCGGATCCGCAGGTGTCGCGCACGGCCTCGACCATGTCGCGGGCGACCGCCGCCTCGCCCCGCAGCAGCGCGCCGTAGGGCAGGACGAGGTCGATCTCGTCGGCGCCGTCGCGCAGGGCCTCGGCGGTGTCGTCGGTGGCGCGGGCGCAGTCCTCGCCGCCCGCGGGGAAGTTGATGACCGTAGCGATCCGGATCCCGGTGCCCGCGAGCGCCCGCGCGCCCTGCGCGACGAAGCGCGGCCAGACGCAGATCGCCGCGACGCCGCCGCGCTTCGCGTCCCGGCAGAGGACGTCGATCCGGGTCTCGGTGCAGGTCTCGCCGAGGTCGGTGAGGTCGAGGAGCGGCAGGGCCCGGCGGGCGACCGCGCCGGCTTCGGGGTCAGTCATCGGCTGTCTCTCCGTCGGGCAGGCCGGCCACGAACGCCCGGACCAGGCGGCCGAGATCCTCCGCGGCCCGGGCCGCGACTTCCTTCGTCTCCGCGTGGTGCGGCGCGCCGCCGGCGATGCCGGCCGCGAGGTTCGTCACCACCGAGACCGCCGCCACCGGCAGGTCGAGGAACCGGGCGAGGATCACCTCCGGCACGGTGGACATGCCCACGAGGTCGGCGCCCAGGATGCCGGCCATCCGCACCTCCGCGGGCGTCTCGAAGCTCGGGCCCGAGAACCACGCGTAGACTCCCTCCCCCAGGGGCACGCCGCAGGCCCCGGCCGCCGCGCGGAGCCGCGCCCGCAGGTCCGGGTCGTAGGCCTCGGTCATCGGCACGAACCGGGCGTCGCTGGCCTCGCCGATCAGCGGGTTCAGGCCGGAGAGGTTGATGTGGTCGGCGAGCAGCACGAGGCAGCCGGGCCCGGTCGCGGGCCGCAGCGATCCGGAGGCGTTGGTGAGGAGCAGGCGGCGGGCGCCGAGGTGCCGGGCGCAGGCGAGCGGCACCCGCATCGCCGCCGGGTCACCGCGCTCGTAGGCGTGGGCCCGCCCCTCGAAGATCAGGACCGGCCGCCCGGCGAGGCGGCCGCGATGCAGCCGGCCGCCGTGGCCGCTGACGCCGGGCCCCGGAAATCCGGGTATCGCCGCGTAGTCGACGGCGCTCGCGTCCGTGAGGGCCGCCGCGATCCCGCCGAGGCCGGTGCCGGTCACCACCGCGCAGGCGTAGGGACCCGCGAAGCCGGCGGCGCGCAGGGCGTCGCGGGCGGCCGCCTCACTCACCGAGCGTCTCCGGGCCGAAGGATTCCGGCAGCAGCTCCGCCAGCGTGAAGGTGCGGGCGACGCCGCCCGGACCGGCGGCGTGGATCGGGGTGTCCGGCCCGGCGAACTCGCGGATGCGCTGGCGGCAGGCGCCGCAGGGCGTCACCAGGCCGTTGCCGTCGCCGCAGACCAGGATCGCCGCGATGCGCCGGCCGCCGGCCGCCACCATGGCGGCGATCGCCCCGGCCTCCGCGCAGGTTCCGACCGGGTAGGCGGCGTTCTCGACGTTGCAGCCGGCGTGAATCGCGCCGCGCTCGTCGCGCAGCGCGGCCCCGACGGGGAAGCGGGAATAGGGCGCGTGCGCGTGCGCGCGCACCGCGCGCGCCGCCTCGAACAAGGCTGCGAGCCCGTCATCGTCCCGTGCTGGGTCCCGTGCTGGATCCGCGGCCTGCATGGCCGATCTTTGGCACCCGCCGGGGCGCCCTGTCGAGGCCCCGGGCGGGAGTCCGGCGCGGCGCTCAGCGGGTCGCCGGACCGGCGCCGAGGAGGCTCGCCGCCTGACGCAGGTCCGCGTCGCTGCGCGGGCCGCTCAGGGCGTAGGCGGTGTCGCCCGCGTTCCACGAGACGACGTCGCCGTCGTCCGAGCCGGTGATGAGCGTCGTCGGTCCGCCGCGGATGCCGCGGGTGGCGAACAGCGACGCCTCGCCGAAGCGCTCGGTCTCGAGGGCGACCTCGATCCCGGTGCCGTGCCGGGCGGGGAAGACCTGGATGTCGCGCACCCGCCAGCCGTCGGGCAGGGCCGGCAGGTCGATGCCGGTCGCCGAGCGGAGGCGCGCCCGGTCGTAGACCGGATCGTCGGCCTGGCCACCGATGCTCTTGCGCAGCTGCGCCACGACCCGGGCCTGCCGCGCGTCTGCGATCAGGGCCGGATCCGGGGTCGCCGCCAGGGTGTCGGGAACGCCGAAGCGGCCGATCTCGTCGTGGGCCAGCCAGCCCGCGCCCACGAGCACCGCGATCGCGGCGGCCCGCTTCAGGCGCGAGGCGACGCGGCGCCAGCGCAGGTTCCGGTCGAAGCGGCGCGCCAGGACCATGTTCCGGTCCGGCCCGGGCCCCGGAACGCGCTCGAAGCAGGCCCTGAGGGCGTCGCGATCGTGCATCTCGGCCATCACCCGGGCCGCGGCCTCGGGATTGGCCGCGAGGTGCGCCTCGACGTCGAGACGGCGCATCGGGTCGATCTGGCCGTCGACGAAGGCGATGAGATCGTCGTCTGTGATCGGATCGATCATCGTGAAGTCCTCGAATCCAGCGTGCCCGGAGGCGATCCGCCGGTCGCAATCGTCAGTCGGCACCGGCGCCCGCGGGTGCCGGTCCTTCATCAGCTCCGCGCTCAGCTCTCTCCGACGGCGCGTCGCAGAGGCCAAGCGGACCTTTCCCGCGGCTCGTCGGACACGACGAGCCGGAGGGTGGAGGGCGGTCCGCGCCGCGTCTCGGGTGTCTTGGCGGGCTCCGCCTCGTCGGAGCCGCGGTCGGTCCGCGTCCCCTCCTCGAAGGCCCGCAGGGCCGCCCGGCCGCGGCCGAGACGGGACATCAGCGTGCCGATTGGGATGCCGAGCACGGCCGCCGCGTCGGCGTAGGCCATGCCTTCCAGGGTGACGAGGTGGAGCGCGGCGCGCTGCTCCTCCGGAAGCTTGAGGAAGGCTTGCCGGATCTGGGCGAGGCGCACCTGACCCTCCTGGGCCGGCGGCGCCATGTCCTCGGTCATCCGGACCAGCGTGTCGGCGTGCCGCGCCTCCACCTGCCGGCGGCGCTGCTCGTCGATGAAGGCGTTGTGCAGCACCGTCATCATCCAGGTGCGCAGATTGGTGTTCGGCCGGAGCGAACCCTGCATCTCCAGGGCCCGCACCAGCGTGTCGTGCACGAGGTCGTCGGCCCGCAGCGTGTCGCGGGTGAGCGACCGCGCGTAGCGCCGCAGGGGCACCAGCAGGTCGAGGAGGTCCGCGCGCTTGTTCTTGTCCGATGCCATGATGTGTGAACGCGGGGGCCGCACGTTTAATCCCGCCTGCCGGCCCGGCGTCGCGGTCAGGCCTGGTCGAGGGTGGCGGCGATCCCCGAGATCACCCGCGGATCGGTCGGCTCGACCTGCGTGGCGAAGGCCGCCGCGAGGCTGCCGTCGCGGGCGATCAGGTACTTGTGGAAGTTCCAGCGCGGCGTTTCGGCGGGGCGCTCGGCCGCCGCCCAGCGGTAGAACGGGTGGGCGCCCGGCATCTTCACCCGGGTCTTGGCCGTGAGCGGGAAGGTGACGCCGTGATTCCTCCGCGCCGCCTCCGCGATGGCCGGGCCGTCCAGGGGTTCCTGGTTGCCGAAATCCGGCGACGGGACGCCCAGCACGATGAGCCCGCGATCGCCGAACCGCGTCCAGAGCGTCTGCAGCCCGGTGAGCTGCCCGGCATAGCCACACGCTGTCGCGGTGTTGACCACGAGGATCGGCTTCCCCGCGTAGGCGGAGAGCGGCATCGGCGCGCCCTCGGGCGTTTCGAAGGTGAAGTCCGTGGCCCGCGCGGCCTCGGCGGCGCGGGCGGTGCCGGCGAGGCCGAGGCCGATCAGGATGAGAGCCTCGCGGCGCAGCAGGGTCATGTCAGATCTCCGGCTCGGACCGCCCACGGCCCCGATGGGCCGGGTCGGATGCGGGATTACCTCACTGATATGCCTGCTGCAGGTCGACCGTACAGTCTCGGCCGACTGCGTCATAATTCTCGGCGAGCCAGGCCTGCGCGGCGGCGCGGCCCTTGTCGCGCAGGCGCTTGAACACGGTCCAGCGCGCGTCGAGCTTGGAGGCGGCGTTGTAATCCTCAAGGGCGTCGGTGCCGTCGATCCGGTGCACGAGGACCCGGCGGTACTGGCCCTGGCCGAGGGTGCCCTCCTCGATCAGCCCGTCGAGGAAGTCGATCGCCCGCAATTCCCGCATCAGATTCGCGTTGAACGTAATCTCGTTGAGCCGGTCGCGGATCTCGGCCTCCGTGCGCGGGGTCTCGCGCCGCTCCACGGGGTTGATCTGCACGAGCAGGATGTCGCGGGTCTGGGCGCCGCGGTGCAGGGGGTAGAGCGGCGGGTTGCCGAGGTAGCCGCCGTCCCAGTAGGGCACGCCGTCGATCTCCACCGCCTGGAAGACCGTGGGCAGGCAGGCCGAGGCCATCAGGTGGTCGACGGTCAGGCGCTCGCGCTCGAACACCGCGAGCTTGCCGGTCCAGACGTTGGTCGCCGAGACGAACAGGCCCGCCGTGTCGGCCTCGCGGAGGCGGTCGAAATCGACCTGCTCGGCGAGCGCCTTGCGCAGCGGATTGATGTTGAGCGGGTTCGACACGTAGGGGCTCGGCGCCAGCATCTTGGCCCAGAACTCGGCCACCGGGTTGCCTTTCCATAGGCTGAACAGGCCGCTCACGAGGTTGCGCTGGGCCGGCCCCAGGTCGCCGTCGAGGCTGACCTCGCGCCAGAACCGCTCCAGACCCTCGCGGGCCCCGTCCGGGCCGCCCTTCAGCCAGCCATCCATCAGGACGACGGCGTTCATCGCCCCGGCGCTCGCCCCCGTCACCGCCTCGAAGCCGAGGCGGCCGTCCTCGATGAGCGCGTCGAGCACGCCCCAGGTGAAGGCGCCGTGCGCGCCGCCGCCCTGGAGGGCGAGCGCCACCGGCTTCTCGAACTTGGGCCCGGCGAGCGCGGGGCCCGGCACCTGCGCCGGCTGCGCCTCGATCGCGTCGGTGACGGGCGATTCGGGAACGGCGGTGGCGGGGTTGTGCGGCTCGGCGCCACCGAATTGCTCGCTCATGTCGGCCTCCTGATCCACCACACAGATGGGATGCTGCGATGCAGCATCAACCGTGCGACGGGATCGCGGCGGGGTGCCCGCCCCGCGCCGGCACCTGTCCCGGCCCGAGCGAATCGGCAACAGAGTCCGGCGAAAACCGGCCGGTGACGGCGGCGGGTGCCTCCGGGACGTGCAGGAAACTCGACATCCGCGCCCGGATACGACATGACAGCCACGATGCTGTCCTGCGCGATGCTGCCCCGCGCGGCGCCGGGTTGACGCGGCGCCGGGTCGTCCGCAGCTAACCCGCGGCAGCCCCGAAGTTCCGGCGAGGCGTGTCCCCGGGACCGGCCCGGCAGCCGTCACGGCTCCGGCACCCGCGAGGCGCGCCCGCGAAAGTCCACGATGGAAGTCATGGAAGCCACCCGTTCCGAGAACCCCGCCGACAACCCGCTGGCCGGCGGCGGACCGGAGATCGCCGGCCCCGCCCCGCGCCACCGCACCGTCGGCGTCACGGTCGGCGAGGGCGAGGGCGCGGTCACCGTCGGCGGCGGCGCCCCGATCGTCGTCCAGTCGATGACCAACACCGACACGGCCGACATCGACGCTACGGTGGCGCAGGTCGCCCAGCTCGCCCGGGTCGGCTCGGAACTCGTGCGCATCACGGTCGACCGCGACGAGGCGGCGGCCGCGGTGCCGAAGATCCGCGAGCGCCTCGACCGGATCGGCGTCCACGTGCCACTGGTGGGCGACTTCCACTACATCGGCCACAAGCTGCTCGCCGACCATCCGGCCTGCGCCGAGGCGCTGGCCAAGTACCGGATCAACCCCGGCAACGTCGGCTTCAAGGACAAGAAGGACACGCAGTTCTCGGCGATCATCGAGCAGGCGATCAAGCACAACAAGACCGTGCGGATCGGCGCCAACTGGGGCTCGCTGGACGGCGAGCTGCTCACCCACCTGATGGACGAGAACGCCAAGGCGCCGCGGCCGATCGACGCCCGGGCGGTGATGCGCGAGGCGATGGTCCGCTCGGCGATCAGCTCGGCCGACCGCGCCGTGGAGCTCGGCCTGCCGCAGAACAAGATCATCCTCTCGGCCAAGGTCTCGGCAGTGCAGGACCTGATCGCCGTCTACCGCGAGGTGGCGCGCCGCTCGGACTACGCGATCCATCTCGGCCTGACCGAGGCCGGCATGGGCTCGAAGGGCCTCGTGGCCGCCTCGGCCGCCATCGGTGTGCTGCTCCAGGAGGGGATCGGCGACACGATCCGCTACTCGCTGACCCCCGAGCCGGGCGGCGACCGGTCCGTCGAGGTCAAGGCCAGCCAGGAACTCCTGCAGACCATGGGGTTCCGCACCTTCGTGCCGATGGTGGCGGCGTGCCCGGGCTGCGGCCGCACGACCTCGACCACGTTCCAGGAACTCGCCCGCGACATCCAGAACTGGATCGTCACCTCCATGCCGGAGTGGAAGAAGACCTATCCAGGCGTCGAGGGGCTGAACGTGGCCGTGATGGGCTGCATCGTGAACGGCCCGGGCGAATCGAAGCACGCCGATATCGGCATCTCGCTGCCCGGCACCGGCGAGACCCCGACCGCGCCGGTCTTCATCGACGGCAAGAAGGCGATGACGCTCCGCGGCCCGACGCTGGCCAAGGACTTCGAGACGATCGTGATCGACTACATCGAGCGCCGATTCGGCCAGGGCGGGAACCGCACCGCCGCCGAGTGACGGGCGGGCCGACGCGCAGGTCCCGCGAGACGGAGACCGCCTCGCCTCCCGCCGTCGCTCCGGGGCGCCGCGCGTCCGGTTAACGTTGGCGGCGTGGCCCGCCGTGCCGAGACCCAGCTCCGCGTTCTTCGCGGGTGCACACGGTTTCCGGGCGCACGAGGGCATGATAGCAAGGCCGCACGATCCCGCGAGCGGTCGGCCCGGTGGCCGGCCCGCACGGTTCGGCGGAGTCTTCGCGTTTTCTGCCCGGCCCCGACTGGCCCCTGAGCCGAACCGCGAAGCGCCGGCCACGCCCGAGCTTCCGACATCCGCATGAGCCAAACCTTCGCACCCGGCGTAGCCCCCCAGCCCGCGCCTGCAGCCCCCGACGCCGCGCGCGCGGCCGCCCAGGCCGCCGACGAGACCGGCGCCCCGGCGCCGACGCACGGGCCGGCCACTGCCGGCAGCCTCGACGCCCCCGAAAAGGCCGAGACCCAGCACGGCCATGCCGGGTTCTGGACGCTGCTGGTCGGCTCCGTCGGCGTCGTCTACGGCGATATCGGCACCAGCCCGCTCTACGCGTTCCGCGAGGCCCTGGTCCCGGCCCGGACCGACGGCATCCTGCTGCCCGAGGAGGTGATCGGCACCGTGTCGCTGATCCTCTGGGCCCTCTTCATGATCGTGACGGTCAAGTACGTCGCGATCCTGCTGCGCATGGACAACAACGGCGAGGGCGGCATCCTCTCGCTGATGGCGCTGGCCCGGAAGGCGCTCGGCGGCTCGCGCATCGTGTTCATGCTGGGACTCCTCGGCGCCTCGCTGTTCTACGGCGACGCGGTGATCACGCCGGCGATCTCGGTCCTCTCGGCGGTGGAGGGCCTGAAGCTCGTCACGCCCGCCCTCGACGAGTACGTCCTGCCGATCACCGTGGTGATCATCGTCGCGCTGTTCCTCGTGCAGAACCGCGGGACCGGGAAGGTGGCGGCCTTCTTCGGGCCGGTGACCGTCGTGTGGTTCCTCGCCATGGCGCTCGCGGCGCTGCCGCACATCACCCTGCACCCGGAGGTGTTCCGCGCGCTCAATCCCTGGCACGCCGTGCACTACCTGCTCGGCCACGGCAGCGGCGCGCTGATCGCCCTGGGGGCGGTGTTCCTGGCGGTGACCGGGGCCGAGGCCCTGTTCGCCGATCTCGGCCATTTCGGCCGCAAGCCGATCCAGGTGGCCTGGATCTGCCTCGTCTTCCCGGCGCTCGCCCTCAACTATCTCGGGCAGGCGGCCCTGGTGCTGGAGAAGCCCGACACGGCCGATCCGTTCTTCCAGCTCGTGCCCGCCTGGGGCCTGCTGCCGATGGTGGTGCTCGCCACGATCGCCACCGTGGTGGCGAGCCAGGCGGTGATCACCGGTGCCTTCTCGCTGTCCCGGCAGGCGATCCAGCTCGGCCTGCTGCCGCGGCTGGAGATCCGCCACACCTCCGAGTCGCATGCCGGCCAGATCTACCTGCCGCAGATCAACGCCCTCCTGATGTTCGGCGTGGTGCTGCTCGCCGTGCTGTTCAAGACCTCGTCGTCGCTGGCCTCGGCCTACGGCATCGCGGTGACCGGCACGATGCTGCTCACCGCCTCGCTGACCTTCCTGGTGATGTGGCGCATGTGGAAGTGGTCGCCGGTCGCGGCTGCCGCCGTGATGCTGCCCTTCATCGTCCTCGAGTTCCTGTTCCTGCTCTCCAACCTGATCAAGGTCGTGGAGGGCGGCTACGTACCCCTGCTGCTCGCGGGCGGCCTCATCATCCTGATGTGGACCTGGGTGCGCGGGGTGACGATCCTGTTCAACAAGACCCGCAAGACCGACGTGCCGCTGGTCGAGCTGGTCGGCATGCTGGAGAAGAGCCCGCCCCACCACGTGCGCGGCACTGCGGTGTTCCTGACGAGCGATCCCGAGATCGCCCCGGCGGCGCTCCTGCACAACCTCAAGCACAACAAGGTGCTGCACGAGAAGAACGTGATCCTCACCGTCGAGACGGTGGACACGCCGCGCTCGAACGAGGCCGACAAGGTGCGGATCGAGCCGGTGGGCCCGCATTTCTACAAGGTTGTGATGAAGTTCGGCTACATGGAGACGCCGAACATCCCGAAGACGCTGGTGCTGCTGCGCCGCCAGGGCTTCAAGTTCGACATCATGGCGACGTCGTTCTTCCTGTCGCGCCGCTCGATCCGGCCGGCGGCGCATTCGGGCATGCCGCTCTGGCAGGACCGGATCTTCATCACCCTCGCCAAGAACGCCAACGACGCCACGGACTTCTTCCAGATCCCGACCGGGCGCGTGGTGGAGGTCGGGACGCAGGTGACGGTCTGAGGGCCGCACGCTGGTGTAGATCGGCGGAAGGGCTTATCTACATCATGCCCGAGGGCCGACCGCATGCCGATCAACGTCAACAATCCCGAGGCCGACGCGCTGACACGCCGGTTCGCCGCCCTGGCGGGAGTCGGCATCACGGAGGCGATCGTCATCGCCATGCGTGAGGCGATCGAGCGCCGCCACCGGGAGGAGTCCCCGCGGGAGACCGCCGCACGGGTGCGCCAGAAGCACGGGGTCGCGCTCAGCGAGACCGCCCGCGTGCCTCTCGCGCGGGACGCGTATGACGCGATGTGGGAAAGCGCCTGATGTTCGTGGATGCGTCCGCGATCGTGGCCCTGCTCGCCGACGAGCCCGAGGCCGAGCGGATCTCCACGGCGCTCGCCTCGGCACACCAAAGCAGAACGTCGCCCATTGCCGTCCTCGAAACGGTGCTGGCCCTCGCGCGGCCCGACAAGTTCGACATGACGGTCGAGGCGGTCGGGCCGATCGTCCTCGAATTTCTCGAGGCCAGGGGCATCGAGATCTGCGACCTGCCGCCGGCCAGCGAGACGACGGCGCTCGCCCTGTCGGCCGCGCATCGATACCGGGCCGGCCGCCACGGCCTCAACCTCGGCGATTGTCTCCACTACGCGGCGGCACGGTTCTACCGCACGCCGATCCTGGCCACGGCCGACGAGTTCCGCAGGACGGATCTGGAGACCGTGCCGTGACGGTCTGCGACCGACGTGCCTCGGTTGCATCCGGAATGGGTCAGTGCCAGGGGCTCTGAGTTGGACGCGAAACGCCGTCCTCGCGAGCGAAACGCCTGAGGATCGACACGCTATGTCGGGGCGTAACGATGCGTTCGCGCTTCGAACCAACCGCGGCCATGGCGCGCGGTTGACCGGGCCGCCGGCCTGAATCGACCCGCCCGCGTCTCCGCATCGATGGTCGCCCATGTGCGCCGCCGCACGCGGCATGCCCGGGGCGCAGAGGCTCGGGGATGACCGGCCGCGTCCCCGCGTTGCGCCGACCCCGCCGCGTGCCTTAGAATATTTATTATTCTGAGCTTGAGCGTTCGCCCCGCGGCCTGTCCGCACCGGGGAACGTGAGCCGGCTAAGCCGGCCGAGGCCCCCGGCCCGGCTCGGACCCGACTGATCGCCGCTCCGGCGCCGCCAGACAGGACGCAACGATGATCAAACTCACCGTGAACGGGGCTGCGCGCAGCTTCGACGGCGACCCCGACATGCCGCTGCTGTGGTATCTGCGGGACGAGCTCGGGCTCACCGGCACCAAGTTCGGCTGCGGCGTGTCGCTCTGCGGGGCCTGCACCATCCATCTCGGCGGCGCGGCGACCCGCGCCTGCATCACGCCGGTCTCGGCGGCCGCCGGCCAGGAGGTCGTGACCATCGAGGGTCTGTCGCCGGACGGCAACCATCCCGTGCAGGTGGCGTGGCGCGACCAGAACGTCGCCCAGTGCGGCTTCTGCCAGTGCGGCCAGATCATGCAGGCGGCCGCCCTCCTCAAGGACACGCCGAAGCCCACCGACGACGACATCGACACCACGATGAGCGGCAACATCTGCCGCTGCGGCACCTACCCGCGCATCCGCGCCGCGATCCATCAGGCCGCCGGCCAGCCGGCGCCCGCCAGCAAGGGAGAGCGCCTGTGATCCACGACGCCAAGCTCACCGCTGAGCGCGCCGCCGGCACCAGGCCGGCCCTCGACAATGTCAGCCGCCGCGGCATCCTCGGCGGTGCCGGCGCCCTGGTGCTGGCCCTCTCGCTCCGCCCCGCTCGGGCCGACGAGACCCAGACCAAGGAGCAGAAGGAGCAGAAATTCGGCGCCGACGGCATGCCGCACGGCTGGCGCGACGACCCGAAGGTCTTCGTCGCGATCGCGCCGGACGGCACCGTCACCGTGACCAACCACCGCTCCGACATGGGCCAGGGCATCCGCACTTCGGTGGCCTTCACAGTCGCCGACGAGCTGGAGGCCGACTGGTCGAAGGTGAAGGTGGTCCAGGCCTGGGGCGACGAGACCCGCTTCGGCAACCAGGACACGGACGGTTCGCGCTCGACTCGCCACTTCTTCCAGCATTTCCGCCACGCCGGCGCCGCCGCGCGGCTGATGCTGATCCAGGCTGCGGCCAAGCAGTGGGGCGTGCCGGCCTCCGAGGTGACGGCCGTCAACCACACGCTGACCCACGCCAAGTCGGGCCGCACCCTCGGCTACGGCGCGGTTGCCAAGGCCGCCGCCGAGCTGCCGGTGCCCACCGACGTCAAGCTGAAGGATCCCAAGGACTTCCGCTACATCGGCACCGGCAAGGTCGGGCTGATCGACAACTTCGACATCACCACCGGCAAGGCGGTCTACGGCCTCGACACCAAGCTCGACGGGATGCTGTACGCGGTCGTCGCGCGCCCGGCCGTCTACGGCGGCACGGTGAAGTCCTTCGACGACAGCGAGGCCAAGAAGGTCCCGGGCGTCGTGAAGATCTTCAAGATCGACGCCACCCCGATCCCCTCGGAGTTCATGCCGCTCGGCGGCGTCGCCGTGGTGGCCAAGAACACCTGGGCGGCCCTGAAGGCCCGGGACGCGCTCAAGATCACCTGGGACGACGGCCCGAACGCCGGCTACGATACCGACGCGTTCCGCAAGGAGCTGGAGGGCGCCGCGCGCAAGCCCGGCAAGGTCGTGCGCACGCAGGGCGACGTCGACGGCGCCATGGCCAAGGCCAAGACCAAGGTCCAGGCCGAGTACTTCGTGCCGCACCTCGCCCAGGCCCCCATGGAGCCCCCGGCGGCGGTAGCCCGGGTGAAGGACGGGTTCTGCGAGGCCTGGGCCTGCACGCAGGGTCCGCAGGCGGCCAACGATCGCCTGATGAAGGCGCTCAAACTGCCCGACGACAAGGTCAAGGTGAACGTCACGTTGCTCGGCGGCGGCTTCGGCCGCAAGTCCAAGCCCGACTACGTGGTCGAGGCGGCTTTGTGCTCGCAGGCCGTCGGCGGCGCGCCGGTGAAGCTCGCCTGGACCCGCGAGGACGACCTCCACCACGGCTTCTACCACACGATCTCGGTGGAGCATCTGGAGGCTGGCCTCGACGAGAAGGGCATGCCGGTGGCGTGGCTGCACCGCTCGGTGGCGCCGACGATCGGCTCGATCTTCGCGCCCGATCCGAAGCACGAGCTGCCGTTCGAACTCGGGATGGGGCTGGTCAACACGCCGCTCAACATCCCGAACATGCGGCTGGAGAATCCCGAGGCCGCCGCCCATGTCCGCGTCGGCTGGTTCCGCTCGGTGTCGAACATCCCGCACGCCTTCGCGATCCAGTCCTTCGTGTCGGAGCTGGCGCACGCCGCCGGCCGCGAGCCGAAGGAGTACCTGCTCGAGCTCATCGGACCGGATCGCAAGATCAGCCCGACCGAGATCGGCGACGTCTGGAACTACGGCGAGGACCCGAAGCTCTACCCGATCGAGACCGGGCGCCTGCGCGGCGTGATCGAGGCGGCCGCCAAGGGCGCGGGCTGGGGGCGGCAGATGCCCAAGGGCACCGGCCTCGGCATCGCCGGCCACTACAGCTTCGTCACCTACACGGCGGTGGCGGCCGAGGTGGAGGTCGACGACAAGGGCCAGGTGAAGGTGAAGGCGATCGACATCGCGGTCGATTGCGGGCCGCAGGTGAACCCGGAGCGCATCCGCTCGCAGATGGAGGGCGCCGTGGTCATGGGGATGGGGCTCGCCCTCACCTCCGAGATCACCTTCAAGCAGGGCCGGGCGGTCCAGAACAACTTCGACGGCTACGAGGTCCTCCGGATCGACGCCGCCCCGAAGGCGGTCCGCGTGCACTTGGTGCCGACCGGCCGCTGGGACGGTCCGCTCGGCGGCGTCGGCGAGCCCGGCGTGCCGCCGGTTGCGCCGGCCATCGCCAACGCGATCTTCGCGGCCACCGGCCGGCGGGTCCGGCAATTGCCGATCCGCGATCAGCTGAGCGCCTGAACCGTCACCCGTCGCGAGGCGTTGGGGCCGTGGGGAAACCCGCGGCCCCATTCTCTTGGAAAGTACTCGACCCAATGATGCGTCCCGCCCTGACGGCCTGCCTGACCCTGATCCTGACGGCGGCCCCCGCCCTCGCCTCGCCCTGCGGCGACCGGATCGAAGGCGTCTCCAAGCGGGTCCAGTCCGAGGTGAGCCAGTCGATCTCGGCCAATACCAGCGGCCAGGGCAACGCCGCCAAGCGCGGCGGCGAGGGCGTCACCGGGACCGAGGGCCAGCGGGCGAACGAGTCGCCGCAGGCGCCGCCGGAGAAGTCGGCCCAGGCCGGCCAGGGCGCGGACGCCGCCCAGCAGGCGAAGGTCGCCCTGGAAGAGGCGCGGACGGCGGATCAGAAAGGCGACGCGAAGGCGTGCGAGGCGGCGCTCACCCGCGCCGAGCAGCAGTTGAAGAAGGCACCCTGAGGGGCTGATACGCTTCCCGGTTATCCGTTTCTGCCCCACCGTCTTTGCGAGCGTAGCGAAGCAACCCAGGGTCACGCCAAGCCTTCCGAGGTCGCGCTGCCCTGGGTCGCTTCGCTCATGATGACGGAGCGCGTAATACCCCAGCCTCCGTCAGGTCCGCGCCGGCCCGTCACGGTTGGCTCAGGGCCGGCCGCGAGCGCAAAATTCGATCCGCGTGACGTACGTCCGGGGAGAGCCCCGTCACCGCCCCAGCGCGCTGATCTCGATCACGAATTTCCGCCGCAGCGCCCGCGAGAAGTCGCCGTAGCCGGCGGCCGCCAGCAGGAAGGCGCCCGGGCCTCCGATGACGTGGGCGCGGTACCACTGCTCCAGGCCCGTGCGCTCCTGCGGCAGCGGCGTCGGGAGCAGGCCGTAGCCGGGCGCCCGGTAGGCCCCGGCCCCGACCACGTCGTTCTCGCCCGGCACCAGGATCGGCAGGCCGTTGACCGTCGCGCCGGTGTCGAGCAGCGACCGGTGCGCCTCCGCGAGGCTGTCGGCGTCGGTGCAGTTGTCGATCCCGTCGCCGGAGACGTCGACCACCACGCGCTCGGCCGGGACCGGGAGCGCCGGGAGCACGGCGGCGGTCACGGTGCGGAACATCTGGCCGAGGCAGGTGAACTCGCCCGCCTGGCGCGGCGTCGCCCGCACCAGGGCCGCGGCCGCCGCGGCATCGGCCCGGCCGGCGATCCGCCGCCAGCCGACCGCGAGGGTCGCCCGGTCCGCCCAGGTGACCATCGCGAACAGGATCCCGCCCGGATTGCCGGTGATCGCGCCGAGGACCGACGGATCCTCCAGGGCCTCGGCGATGCCCTCCATCTGCAGCCGGAAGCGCGCCTCGTCGACGGATTGCGACACGTCCACGGAGACGACCAGCGCGGTGGCGACGCTCTCGGGCGCGGCCTGAACGGGCTCGGGTGTGGCGGGCGCGAGCCCGAGGAGCAGCAGGACGGCGCCCCGCAGGACGCCGCGGCGGATCCGTCGCGAACCCGTCCGCATCATCGGCCTCGGCGCTCCCGGAAGGCGCGGCCCTGCGGCCGTCGCGCATCCGTTAGGCCACGTTTCGGCGTCGCGCGAAACCGGCCTTTCGGGGGGCCCGCCGCGCGGACCCACCCGTCGGACCGACGCGCCGCGGGGCAAGCCCGGATGCGCGTCGGCAGGGTGTGGTTCGGGCGCGAAGCCCGGCCCCGGTGAGGAAGGTTCGCTCCGGCGGCGGTGGCCGCTCATCTCGGAGGTTGCCCGTCCTCCGGCCCCGTCCCTGGGCCGGCCGCGGGGTCGTCGAGGGCGGCCTCGGCCTCCCCGGAAGCTGCCTCAGGCCGCCGCGGCGGCGAGGGCGTGCGGGTTGCCGTTCAGGCCGGCGCAGAGATCGTCGATCTCGGCGAGGTCCAACGCCTCGCCGGCCCGGCCGGCGATGGTGTCGATCAGATGATCCTGACGGGGGTCGAACGGATGACCCTGCATCCGGTAGAACTGGTAATAGCGCAGTGCCGCCAGGACGGTGTCACGCTCGCGGTCGGTTACGGTGAAGTGCTGCATGGGTAGTTGCTTCCCCTTGTGGCTTCAACGAACGCT
This sequence comes from Methylobacterium sp. 13MFTsu3.1M2, assembly GCF_900112625.1. Taxonomy (NCBI): domain Bacteria; kingdom Pseudomonadati; phylum Pseudomonadota; class Alphaproteobacteria; order Hyphomicrobiales; family Methylobacteriaceae; genus Methylobacterium; species Methylobacterium sp. 13MFTsu3.1M2. The sequence continues at coordinate 52,599 of NZ_FOMM01000021.1, read as the reverse complement.
CGGGTAGGCCGCGACGCCGATCCCGAGCTTGACTGTTGTAACCCGTGGGCAACTGCCCGACCAGTTCTTGACAGCTCGCGCCGAAGTGATTCGCATCATTTAAGATTTTGATCCTGGCCCGGTCCGGCGGAGCACGGGCCGAGAAACCCCGTTCGCACAACAGGTTGGCGAGCCCGAAGGCGAACGCCGCGTGGTTGGCCCCGTCCGCGGCCGGCCCCGAATCCCCGCCGTCGGCCGGTCGCCCCGCTAGAGGCCGAGTTCGTCGAGGTAGCGCGGCAGCGCAACGCTCGCCGGCCCGTAGCGGGTCGCGTCGAAGGCGTCGGCGTTGTCGGACGGCTCCAGGTTGACCTCGCAGGTCGGGATGCCGAGGGCCTGGGCCTTCCGCACGTAGCCGGCCGCCGGGTAGACCGCCCCCGACGTGCCAACGGCCACGAACAGGTCGGCCTCGGAGAGCGCCGCCTCGATCGCGCCGCGGCGGCGATGGTCGTAGAAGTCGAGCACCGTGTCGGGATCGGCCGCGTAGGCCTCCGGTGTGGCGAGCTTCATCGGGTCGAACCGCGCCCAGATCCCGCCGCGGTCGCGGAACGTGCCGAGCCCGCTCTCGGCCGAGACGCCGGCCCCGGTCAGCACGAAGATCGTCTTGGGATGGTCCGTCACGCGCGGCTCCTGTTCGCCTGAGAATGGCTGGATATGTCCGCTGGTTGGCGGTGCGGTTTCTTTCCCGCTGCGTCCCACCGGTGAATGCTGCGGCTCGCTTCACTGAGCGGGAGACACGAAATGTCCGATGTTGCGCTGCTGGTCATCGATGTCCAGGAATCCTTCCGGCACAGGCCCTTCTGGAACGACGCCGATGTCCCGCCCTTCACCGCGCGCCTGCAGGCGCTCATCGACGGCGCCGCCGCGCGGCGGATCCCGGTCCTGCAGGTGTTCCACGTGGCCGAGAGCGGCCCGTTCGCCATTGCCTCCGGCCACGTCCGTACCCTCGCGCCGGTCGTGATCGCGCCGACGGCCACCTTCCACAAGCGCCGGCACAGCGCCCTGGTCGATAGCGGCCTGTCGGGCTGGCTGACGCAGCACGGCATCCGCCGGCTGATCGTGTCGGGCATCCGGACCGAGCAGTGCTGCGAGACCACGGCCCGCCACGCCTCCGACAACGGCTGGCAGGTCGACTACGTGACCGAGGCCACCCTGACCTTCGCCATGACCCACCCGGACGGCCGCCGCTTCGGCGCGGACGAGATCAAGGCCCGCACCGAGCTGGTGCTGACCGACCGGTTCGCCCGGATCGCCACCGTGGACCAGGCGCTGGCCGGCCCGGACCTGCCGGTCGCCGCGTGAGCGGGGCGGCGCGGCACATCCCGGTCCTCGTGGTCCTGCCACCGCGCGCGCTGCTGCTCGACCTCGCCGGCCCGCTGGAGGTGCTGCGGATCGCCGGCACCGTCCAGGACCGGGTCGGCTTCGCGGTGGCGTACGCGGCACCGCGGGCGCTCACCCGCTGCTCGATCGGGCTCGACCTGGGCGGTGCCGGACCGTTGCCGGAGACGGTGGCGGACGGGACGGTCGTGCTCCTGCCGGGCTCCGCCACGCAGGTGCTCGGCGACGGGCCGGCCGGAGCGCCCGACGCCAACGCGGAGGCCGAGATCGTCGCGTGGCTGCGCGGCGCGGTCCGGCCGGGCCACATCGTGGCGACCGTCTGCGAGGGCGCGCTGCTCGCGGCTCGGGCCGGGCTCCTCGACGGCTACGTCTGCACCACCCACCATGCCAGCTGCGACCGGCTGAGGGCGGCGGCCCCCGAGGCCCGAGTCCTGGACAACCGCCTGTTCGTGCAGGACCGCGACCGGTTCAGCAGCGCCGGCGTCACGGCCGGCATCGACCTGATGCTGCACCTCGTGGCGGAGTGGGCGGGCCCGGCGACGGCGGTCGCCGTCGCGCGGACGCTCGTCGTGTACATGCGGCGCGGGCCCGACGATCCCCAGCTCTCGCCCTGGCTCGAGGGGCGCAGCCATCTGCACCCGGCGGTCCACCGGGCCCAGGACGCGATCGCCGCCGACCCGGCCCGGGACTGGTCGCCGGCGCGGCTCGGCCGGGTCGCGGGCGCGAGCCCGCGCAACCTCGCGCGGCTGTTCCGGCTCCACGCCGGCATGACCGTGACGGACGCGGTCAACCGGTCCCGCGTCGCGCTGGCCCGGGAGCTGATCGCGCAGAGCGACCTCGGCCTGGAGCAGGTCGCCGAGCGCGCCGGCTTCGGCTCCGCCCGGCACATGCGCCGCGTCTGGCGGCAGTTCCACGCAGCGGCGCCATCGCGCCTGCGTGCCGGATCCGCGGACGGGGCGTCCGCGCCGGTCCGCCCGAGGCACCCCGCGAGACACCTGTCCTTGCGAGCGGAGCGAAGCAATCCAGGGTAGCGCTCCGCTTTCCGGCGTCGCGCGCCCCTGGGTCACGTCGCTGCGCTCGTGATGACGGGAGAGCGACGACGGCCGAAGATCTCGGCCGGAACCGTGGTTCCGCGTATGGCGCTGCCCGCTGGACCCGAACGGCCGCCTGTGACCTCCTGCGGTGCCGACTGCGTCCGCCCGAATCGGCGCGGACCGTGCATCGGCCCGGCGCGCCCGCTGGCGCGGAGGAGTGAGCGGCATGCCTGAATTCGACCTTGCCATCCGGGGCGGCACGGTGGTCACGGCGAGCGACACGGTCCGGGCCGATATCGGCGTGCGCGGCGGGCGGATCGTCGCGGTGGCCGAGGGTATCGCCGACGCCGCCCGGGTGATCGACGCCTCCGGCCTGCTGGTCCTGCCGGGCGGCATCGACAGCCACGTCCACATCGCCCAGGATTCCGGCCCCGGCATCGTCATGGCCGACGACTTCGCCAGCGCCACCCGGGCGGCGGCGGCCGGCGGCAACACCTGCGTGATGCCCTTCGCGCTCCAGCCCCGGGGCGCCTCGCTGCGCGGCGCCGTCGACGCCTACCGGGCCAGGGCCGAGGGCCAGTGCCACGTCGACGTGGCGATCCACATGATCATCTCGGACCCGACCGAGGCGGTGCTCGGCCAGGAGCTGCCGGCTCTGGTGGCCGACGGCTACACCTCGTTCAAGGTCTTCATGACCTACGACGACCTCGTGCTGAACGACCGCCAGCTCCTCGACGTGTTCCACGTCGCGCGGCGGCAGGGCGCCCGGGTCATGGTCCACGCCGAGGGCTACGACGCGATCCGCTACCTGAGCGAGCGGCTGGAGCGAGCGGGCGAGACCCGGCCCTACGGCCACGCCCTGTCGCGCCCGGAGATCGTCGAGCGGGAGGCGGCCCACCGGGCGATCAGCCACGCGGAGCTGATCGACCTGCCGATCGTCATCGTCCACGTCTCGGGGCGCGAGGCCACCGAGCAGATCGCCTGGGCGCAGGCGCGGGGCCTGAAGATCCGGGCCGAGACCTGCCCGCAATACCTCACCCTCACGGCCGAGGACATGAAGGGTCTCTGCCAGGAGGATCCCATGGCGGGGGCGAAGTACGTCTGCTCGCCGCCGACGCGGGACGTCGAGAGCCAGGAGGCGGTGTGGTCGGGGATCCGCCGCGGGATCTTCGACGTGGTCTCGTCCGACCATTGCCCGTTCCGCTACGACGACCCGCAAGGCAAGCTGAACCCGCGGGGTAAGACCTCCTTCCGCTGGATCCCGAACGGCATTCCCGGCATCGAGACGCGCCTGCCGGTGTTCTTCTCGGAGGGCGTCTCGAAGGGGCGCATCAGCCTCAACCAGTTCGCCGCGCTCACCGCCACGAACCACGCCAGGCTGTACGGGCTCTACCCGCGCAAAGGCTCGATCGCCCCGGGCTTCGACGCCGACCTGACCCTGTGGGATCCGAACCGGCGCGAGACCATCCGCCAGGCGAACCTGCACCACGGCTCCGACTACACGCCCTGGGAGGGGTTCGACGTCACCGGCTGGCCGGTGGTGACCATCGCGGGCGGCCAGGTGATCGCCGAGGATGGCAGGGTCCTGTCCGAGCCGGGCCGCGGGCGGGTGCTCGACCGGGCCGTCGATCCGGCCGAGCGGCGGGACGCCTGACGGCCGCGCTGGCCCGCCGCTTGCCTGCAGCTCCCGGGGGAGAACCGCATGGACGTCGAGCTGATCGGCCTGACCAAGCGCTACGGCGCGGCCATTGCGGTCGACCGCATCGACCTGAAGGTGCCGTCCGGCGCCTATTGCTGCCTGCTCGGCCCCTCCGGCTGCGGCAAGACCACGACGCTCCGGATGATCGGCGGGCACGAGCGCGCCAGCGCGGGCGACGTGGTGATCGGCCCGAAGGCGGTGGGCGACGCCGCCCCGGCCGAGCGCGGCACCGCCATGATGTTCCAGAGCTACGCGCTGTTCCCGCATCTCGACGCGCGCGACAACGTCGCCTTCAGCCTCAAGATGCGCGGGATCGGCAAGGCGGAGCGCCGGACCAAGGCGATAGCCATGCTCGACCTCGTGCAGATGGGCCACCTCGCCGGGCGCCTGCCGGCCCAGCTCTCGGGCGGCCAGCAGCAGCGCGTGGCCCTCGCCCGCGCCCTCGTCACCGGCCCGAAGGTACTGCTCCTCGACGAGCCGCTCTCCGCCCTCGACCCGTTCCTGCGGGTGCGGATGCGGGTCGAGCTGAAGCGGATCCAGACCGAGCTCGGGCTCACCTTCATCCACGTCACCCACAGCCAGGAGGAGGCGATGGCGCTCTCCGACCTCGTGGTGGTGATGAATGCCGGCCGGATCGAGCAGGCCGCCAACCCGCGCACCGTGTTCGAACGCCCGGCCACTGCCTTCGTGGCCCGGTTCATCGGCGGCCACAACGTGATCCGGCTGCCCGAGGGGCTCGTCGCCGTTCGGGCGGACCGGATGCGGCTCGGCGCCGAGGCCGGCCCCGCCGCGCGGCCGGCCCGGGTGGTGGCCGTCGAGTACCAGGGCACCAGCGTCCATGTCGGCCTCGACGCCGAGGGGCTGGAGCGCGCGCCCGAGAGCCCCGCCGCCCTCACGGCGATCCTCAGCGACGCGGAGTTCGCGGCCCGCCCGCTCCGCCCCGGCGACATGATCCCGGTCGGCTGGGACGCTTCAGCCGCCCACCGCCTCGACGCCTAACGGAGACCACCATGGACCTGCCCCAGAAGCCGAGCCGGCGCACGCTCCTGAAGGGGGCCGCCGCGCTCGCCGCGACGCCGGTGACCGGCTTCCCGGCGGTGCACGCCGCCGAGCCCGTGACCCTGCGCTACCTCGGCACCGCCGTGAACCAGTCCGCCGACATCGCCCGGAAGGTGAAGGAGGATCTCGGCCTCACCATCGAGTACATCCCCGTGGTCACCGACGAGGTGACCAAGCGGGCGGTCACCCAGCCAAACTCCTTCGACCTGATCGACACCGAGTATTTCAGCCTCAAGAAGATCCTGCCCTCCGGCAACCTGCAGGGCATGGACGCCAAGCGGATCAAGCTCGCCGACAAGATCTCTTCGGTCTTCACCAAGGGCGAGGTCGCGGGCAAGAAGATCGGCGACCAGGGCACGGCGCCCAAGAAGGTCTTCTACCTGAAGGGCATCGACTCCAAAAAATTTGCCGGCGAACAGACCGGGTGGATCTCGCTGATCCCGACCGTCTACAACGCCGACACGCTGGGCATCCGGCCGGACCTGATCAAGGTGCCCGTCACGAGCTGGAAGGAGCTCTTGAACCCGGCCTTCAAGGGCAAGGCCTCGATCCTCAACATCCCGTCGATCGGCATCATGGACGCCGCCATGGTGGTGGAGGCGACCGGCGACTACACCTACGGCGACAAGGGCAACATGACGAAGCCCGAGATCGACCGCACCATCAAGGTGTTGATCGAGGCCAAGCGCGCCGGCCAGTTCCGGGCCTTCTGGCAGGACTTCAACGAATCCGTGAACCTGATGGCCTCCGGCGAGACGGTGATCCAGTCGATGTGGTCGCCCGCCGTCACCAAGGTGCGGGCGCAGGGCGTGCCCTGCACCTACCAGCCGCTGAAGGAGGGCTACCGGGCCTGGGCCTCGGGCTTCGGCATCCCCAAGACGCTGAGCGGCCGGAAGCTCGACGCGGCCTACGACTTCATCAACTGGTTCCTGTCCGGCTGGGCCGGGGCGTACCTCAACCGGCAGGGCTACTACTCGGCCGTGCTGGAGACCGCCCAGGCGAACATGCAGCCCTACGAGTGGGCCTTCTGGATGGAGGGGAAGCCTGCCGAGAAGGACATCCTCGGCCCCGACGGCACCCTGATCGAGAAGGCCGGCGCCACCCGCGATGGCGGCTCCTTCGACGCGCGGATGGGCGCGGTCGCCTGCTGGAACGCCGTGATGGACGAGAACACCTACATGGTGCGCAAGTGGAACGAGTTCATCGCGGCGTGAGGGCGGTGCGCGCCGCCTCCCCGCCCTCCTCTCTCCGAGGGCACTCGGAGACGCCCATCCGGCGCAGCGACGCGGCCGCCGGATGGAACGCGGGTCCCCTCTCCCGTGCGGGAGAGGGACAGGGTGAGAAATGCGACTTCTCCGGAAGGACCGGCCCCCTCACCCCAACCCTCTCCCGCACGGGAGAGGGGGCGCGGCGCGCCTCGCAGGAGCCGATGTGTGAACGTCGGACCCCGCAGAGGTGGAGGGAAGCGTCGGCACGCGTGGGGCGTATCCGATGACCGATCTCGCCCTGCCCGCCGCCGCGACTGCCGAGCGGACCGCGGCGCCCGCCGTCGCGGCGCGCCCGCGCGGCCGCGCCCTCGCCTACCTCCAGGCCGCGCCGCTGGCCCTCGTCTTCCTGGTCTTCCTGGTGGTGCCACTGGTGCTCACCGGGATCGTCTCGCTCTGGGAATACAACGAGTACGAGATCATCCCGGCGCTCACCCTGCAGAACTACGCCGACGTGTTCGACGGCTGCCTGTCGGCCAACCTCTGCACGACCGTGCGCACCTACCTGTCGACGGTGAAGTTCGTCGCGCTGACGCTGGCGATCACCCTGCCGCTGGGCTTCGCCATCGCGTACTTCCTGGCCTTCCACATCCGCTCCGGCACGGTGCGGATGGGCCTATTCCTGCTCTGCACGATCCCGTTCTGGACCTCGAACGTGATCCGCATGATCTCGTGGATCCCGCTGCTCGGCCGCAACGGCCTCGTCAACGACACGCTCCGCACCCTCGGGCTGATCCGGCAGCCGATCGACGGCCTGCTCTACTCCGACTTCGCGGTGGTTCTGGCCTTCGTGCACCTCGACACGGTGTTCATGATCGTGCCGATCTTCAACAGCCTCGCGCGGATCGACCGGCGGCTGATCGAGGCGGCGCGCGACGGCGGCGCGTCCGGCGCGCAGATCCTCTGGAACGTGATCCTGCCGCTCGCCAAGCCCGGCATCGCCATCGGGACGATCTTCGTGACGACCCTGGTAATGGGCGACTTCGTCACCGTGGGCGTGATGGGCGGCCAGCAGATCGCCAGCGTCGGCAAGGTGATCCAGGTGCAGATGTCCTACCTGCAGTTCCCGGCCGCCGCCGCCAACGCCGTGGTGCTGCTCGCCGCCGTGCTGCTGATGATCCTCGGGCTCACCCGGATGATCGACCTCCGGCGGGAATTGTAGCGATGGACCAGCCCCGCGGCCGCGCCTTCTACCTGCTGGCGGCGGTCTTCGCCCTCTACGTCCTGTTCCTCTACGGGCCAACTCTGACGATCCTGGCGCTGAGCTTCCAGGGCCCGTCCGGCGGCCTGACCTTCCCGATGAACGGCGTCTCGACCCACTGGTTCGCCAAGCTGTGGGAAGGCGTCGGCGTGATCGACATCTGGGCGGCGCTGCGGCGCTCGCTGGCCCTCGGCCTCGTGGTCATGGCGCTCACCGCGGGAATCGCATTCTACGCGGGCCTCGCCTTCCGGAAGGGGTTTCGCGGGGCCGGCCTCGTCTTCGCCCTGGCGGTCTCGAGCCTGATCGTGCCCTCGATCGTGGTCTCGCTGGGCATCGGCCTGGAGTTCCGGCTCCTCGACGACGCCGTGAAGGCGCTCGCCGCCGCCACCGGCTGGGGGTTCCTGCAGGACCACGGCACGCTGATGGGCCTCTACAGCTCGGCGCTGGGCGCGCACCTCACCTGGACCCTGCCCTTCGGCCTGCTGATCATGTTCGCGGTGTTCAACCGGTTCGACCCCGCCTACGAGGAGGCCGCCCGCGACCTCGGCGCCAGCGGCCCGCAGACGCTCCGGCACGTGGTGGTGCCGATCCTCGCGCCCGCGCTCGTCGGCGTCGCGCTGTTCGGCTTCACCCTGTCGTTCGACGAGCTCGCCCGCACCAGCCAGGCGATCGGCGGCCGCAACACCCTGCCGCTGGAGTTGCAGGGCCTGACCACCACGGTGACGACGCCGGAGATCTACGCCCTCGGCACGGTCACCACGGCCGTCTCGGCGCTGGTGATCGGGACCGCGCTCGGCCTGACCCTGTGGCTGCAGAAGCGCCGGGCGCGGCGGGCGCTGGCGGGCCTGTGATCGATGCCGGACGGCCGGGCCGCCGCGGGTCGGCGGCGCCGCCGCATTGCCAATCCGCCCCCGCCCGTGTATGCGCACGGCGCGCCCCCGAGACACCCTTGGAGGCAGGGGCGCGCCGGGAAGGATGTGGCCGTCCGCCAGGGGCGGCCTTTTCGTTTTCCGGCTCCAGCAATCGTAAAGGATCACGCCATGAGCGCTGTGAAGACGCTTGAGGCCGTGGCACGCGACCGGGTCGGCAAGGGGGCCGCCCGGGCCGTTCGTCGCCAGGGCCAAGTTCCCGCCGTCATCTACGGGGGTGGCCAGCCGCCGCAATCCATCGCGGTCGACCTCATCCGCACCCGCACCCTGATCTACGCCGGCGGCTTCAAGACCACGCTGTTCGAGATCAACGCCGGCGGCAAGAAGGTCCGCGCGATCCCGCGCGACTTCCAGCTCGACCCGGTGACCGGCGTGCCGCTGCACGTCGACTTCCTGCGCGTCGTCTCGGGCCAGACCGTCACGGTCGAGGTGCCGGTTCACTTCGTCAACGAGGACGCGGCCCCCGGCATCAAGAAGCTCGGCGGCACCCTCAACATCGTGGCCCACACGCTGAGCCTCGACGTCGCCCCCGACCAGATCCCGGACGCGATCGAGGTCGACCTGACCGGCCGCGCGATCGGCGACGTCATCCACGTCTCCGACATCAAGATCCCGGCCGGCACCTACACCGGCGAGCAGACCGACCCGGTGGCCAACATCGTGCCGCCGACCGTGCTGGGTGCCGAGGTGGAGGCCGAGGAGGCCGCCATCGCCGAGGCGCAGTCGGCCGAGGCCGCCGAGGAGAAGGCCGAGGAGTCCGCCGAGGACGAGAAGAAGGACGGCGAGGAGGCCTGAGCCTCAGCGCCACCCGTCACGCGACGCGAGAGCCCCGGCCCTGCCGGGGCTCTCTGCGTTTCGGCTTGATGTCAGGGATAGAGCCGCGCCCGGCTCCAGCCCGCGCCCGTCCGGGTGAAGCGGACCCGGTCGTGCAGGCGGAAATCGCCGTTCTGCCAGAACTCGACGCTCACCGGCGCGATCCGGAATCCGGTCCAGTGCTTCGGCCGGGGGATCGGCCCGTCGCCGTAGCGCTCGGACAGCTCCGCCACGGCGTTCATCAGCGTGGCGCGGTCGGCCAGTGGGCGGGATTGCTGGCTGGCGATCGCCCCGAGCCGGCTCTCGCGGCGGCGGCTCTGGAAATACGCGTCGGCCTCCGCGGCCGTGACCGGCGTGATCGGCCCGCGGGCCCGCACCTGCCGGCGCAGGCTCTTCCAGTGCAGCACCAGGGCCGCCTGGGGGTTCTGCGCCAGCTCCTCCCCCTTGGTGGACTGCGTGTTGGTGTAGAAGACGAAGCCTCGGGCGTCGAAGTCCTTCAGCAGGACCATTCGCACGTCCGGCAGCCCGTCCGATCCGGCGGTGGCGAGCGCCATCGCGTTCGCGTCCTCGGGCTCGGAGGCCTCGGCCTCCTTCATCCAGGCCGCGAACAGCCCGACGGGGTCCTCGCTCAGCGTGAAGTCCGCGCTCTTCGGGTCATCGGTCCTTAACTGATCCACGCCAAGACTCCTGCCAGCCGCGTCCAGGGCCTGAGGGGGCACCGACATCGGCATGTTCGGTCGAGCGAATAGCCCGTCGTGAGTCAGGTGTAATGCGGGGATGCGCGTGTAAAGGGCCAAGCCGGCGGTCGCGCATCTGCGCGTCCGTGTCGGTGGTGTCGATGGCGATGGCGATGGCCCTGTGCGGCTGCAGCCAGCCCCTGCTGGTCTTCCGGGGCGATCCGCCGGCGGCGCCGCCGCGCGTCGTCGAGGAGCCGACCGTCACCGGCAGCATCGAGAAGCGGCCTGTGAGCTTCGGGGACGACCTCGCCGAGGAGGATTGGCGCCGGGCGCGGGCCGCCCTCGGCGTCGCCCTGGATCCGCAGGGCAACGGGCGGCCGGTCAAGTGGGACAACCCGGAGACCGGGCTTCACGGGTCGGTCAACCCGACCGGGCTCCCGTACGTGTCGGATGAGCTGATCTGCCGCAACTTCCTGGCATCGGTGATCGCGCCGACCCGCAGCCGCTTCGTCCGCGGCACCGGCTGCAAGCTCTCGGGCGGTCCGTGGACGCTCAAGCGCGTCCGGGCCGCGAGCGGCCTCGGACGCTCCTGAACGACGAGGCCGTCGCGCGACGGCCTCCGCGGATCGCGTCAGTAAGGGTAGCCGTAGTACGGCCGCACGCGCAGGCGCGGCTGCGCGGCCGGCGGCGCCGCGTAGCGGGCCGCGGCCTCCGGATCGTAGGTCCGGATGTAGGGGTCGAGGGCCGGGTCGCGGTAATTGCCGTTGTTGACCCCGGCCGAGCGGTCGTTGCCGCTCAGCGCCGCGTAGGGCGAGAGGCCGCTCCCGCTGTCGCCGCCGCCACCGCCGCCACCGCCCCAGGCGAAGGCCGTTCCCGGAATGGCGGCGAGGAGCATCGCCGCGAGGGGCATCGTCAGCGTCTTGCGCGTCATGTCCTGTCTCCGCACCACGTCCTTGACTGGCGAACGGTCCAGCTGGAGGTGGGGTTCCCCACGGCGAACTGCCACCGCCTCGCGACACTGTATCACGACCCGCCAACACGCGTTTATTTGATGGACGGCGTTTCGATTTTTTCGGTTCATCCTCCAGAAATCGTCCCGCACGTTAAGCTTGAACCTGTAGACAGTCACGCGGCCGTGCTTGATCGTGGCGCGGCGTAACAGCATTCGAGCCCGGCTCGACCGTATCGAGGGTCGAGGCCGGGCGCATCTTGGGTCTGGCCGCCGTGAGCGTCGATACGAAATCCGGCACGCGGGGCGCGGGGCTGACCGGCTGATGGAGCGGGTGATCGGAGGCGCGGACCGGCCGTCGGCGACCGGTGGCCGGGCTCCCGCCCGGACGGAGCCGTCGTCTTCCGGGACGCGCGCCCGCACCCGGACCATCGTCGTGCGGCTCGACCGCCGGTCCCTGCGCGGCTGGCACATCCGGCTCCTCGACCAGCTCGGGCAGCGGCCCGACCATCGGATCCGCGTCGCCTGGGTCGAGCACGCGGAGGGCCTGCCGCCGAACGCGGAGCTCCTGTTCCGCCTGGAGGCCGCCATCCACGGCCTGCCGCGGCCGGGTCTGGCGACCGCGGCGGAGCCGGTGGCCCTCGCCCCCTACGAGGCGAGCCACGACGGCGCGGAGCCCGGCGGGAGCGCCGCCGACCTCGTCCTCGACCTCTCGGACAGCCCCGCGGATCCCGGCCCGGCGCCGGCCTGGCGGCTCGATTACGACGGGATGCCGGGCGAGGCCGGCCTCCTCGCCGCCCTGTTCGCCCACGGGGCGCCGGTGGCGGCCCTGCGCGGGCCGGACGGCGCGCCGGTGGCGGTCGGCCGCCTCGGCACGGAATCGCACACGGTGATGCTCACGGCCTTCGAGGGCTACCTCGCGCGGACCATCACGCTGATCCTCGCCGCCCTGGACGGCGCCGCCTCGACGGCGCTCCCCGACGGCGCCGGAGCATCCCTGCGGCCCGCGGCCGCCTACGACCTCGGCGGCCTGGGCGCCCGCCGCCGGGCCGCCGGGGGGCTCGCCCGGCAGATCGCCCGCCGGCTCTACGCCCTCTGCTTCCACGGCCCGCACTGGCGGGTGGGCTGGCGGCGGATCGTCGGCCCCGACCTGATCGACCTGCGCCGGCATCCCGAAGGCGGCTGGCAGGTCCTTCCCGACGACGGGCGCCGCTTCTACGCCGACCCCTTCGCGATCGCCCGGGACGGCGCCGTGACCCTGTTCGTGGAGGAATTCGACTACCGCCGCGGCAAGGGCGTGATCGCCGCGGTGGATTTCGGGGCGGACGGCCCCCGCGGCCGCCCGGAGCCGGTGCTCGAGCTCGAGACCCACCTCTCCTACCCGTTCGTGTTCGAGGCGGACGGGCAGGTCTGGATGATCCCGGAATCCCACGCCTCCGGGACGATCGACCTCTACCGGGCCACCGACTTCCCGCGCGGCTGGGTCCACGAGGCGGTGCTCCTCGACGGGGTCGTGGCCGGGGACGCGACCCTGCTGCAGCACGGGGGCCGCTGGTGGATGTTCGCCACGGTCCGGGCCGGCGGCGGCAGCTACTCCGACACGCTCCATCTCTGGCACGCGCCGCATTTCCGCGGGCCCTGGACGCCGCACCGGCACAACCCGGTGCTGATCGATATCGGCTCCGCCCGGGCCGCGGGCCCGATCGTGGCGCGCGACGGCGGCCTGATCCGGCCCGTCCAGGATTGCCGCCAGGGCTACGGCGCGGCGCTCGGCCTCGCCCGGATCCTCCGCCTCGACGAGGAGGCCTACGCGCAGCAGGTCGAGACGCGCCTGTGCCCGGGCGCGGCCTGGCCGGGCACGCGCCTGCACATGCTGAGCGCCGCCGGCGGCTTCGAGTTCATCGACGGATCGCACCGGGCGCGCCCCCGCCTCTTGGGCTGAGCGCGTCTCTGGGCTGAGCGCGTCTCTGGGCTGAGCGCGCCTCTCGGGCCGAGCCGAGGCCGAACCGCCCCGCGCGGGCCCGTCGGTGCCGAACGGCACCCGCTTACGGCTCGCATCCCGGCCCCGTGCGCGCTAAGCGGGGGCTCCACCTGCGCCGATCCAGCAGAACCGCCGGGACGATCACCATGGCGAGCCCCGTCGAACATGCGAGCTTCCTGCCGCCGGTCCTGACCTTCCTCACGGCGGCCGTGATCGGCGTGCCGATCTTCCGGCTGATCGGGCAGAGCGCCGTGCTCGGCTACCTCGTGGCCGGCGTGCTGATCGGGCCCTCCGGCCTGTCGCTGATCGCCGAGCCCGACACGGCCGCGAGCGTCGCCGAGATCGGCGTGGTGCTCCTGCTCTTCATCGTCGGGCTGGAGCTGCACCTGTCGCAGCTCGTCTCGATGCGCCGCGACATCTTCGGCCTCGGCGCCGCGCAGCTCGTCGTCTGCGCGCTCGTGCTCGGCGGCGCCGGCCTCGTGGCTGGCCTCAGCTTCGGCGCCGCCGCGGTGATCGGCCTCGCGCTCGCCCTCTCGGCCACCGCGGTGGCCCTGCAGCTCCTGGAGGAGCGGGGCGATCTCGGCAGCGCCTACGGCGCGCGCGCCTTCGCGGTCCTGCTGTTCCAGGACCTGTCGGTGGTCGGCATCCTGGCGCTGATGCCGCTGCTGGCCTCGGCCGGCGAGGCGACCGACGTCTCCTGGCTCGGGGAGGCCGCGGTCTCCACCGGCAAGGCGCTCGCGGCGATCCTCGCGGTGGTGCTGGTCGGCCGCTACGGCCTGAACCCGTTCTTCCGGCTGCTCGCGGCGAGCGGCGCCCGGGAGGTGATGACCGCCGCGGCGCTCCTGGTGGTGCTCGGCACCGCGCTGCTCATGGAGCAGGTCGGCCTGTCGATGGCGATGGGCGCGTTCCTCGCCGGCATCCTGCTCGCCGAGTCGAACTTCCGCCACCAGCTGGAGGCCGACATCGAGCCGTTCCGCGGCATGCTGCTCGGCCTGTTCTTCATGAGCGTCGGCATGTCGATCGACGGCGTGCTCGTGCGCGAGGTCTGGCCGGCCCTGTTCGGCGCGACCCTGGCGGCGATCCTGGTCAAGGTCGCCATCGTGGCCGGCCTGTTCCGGCTGTTCGGCTCGGACACCCTCGGGGCCCTGCGAGGGGCCGCGGTCCTGGCGCCCGCGGGCGAGTTCGCCTTCGTGCTGCTGCCGCAGGCCCAGGATCTCGGCCTCACCGGCGTCACGGCGACGCGCTTCGCGGTGGCGCTCGCCGCGCTGACCATGCTGATCGGCCCCATCGCCGCCAAGGGTCTCGACAAGCTGATCGAGCGGCGCAACGCGCGCAGCACCTTCGCGCTGGAGGAGCCCTCCACCGAGCTGTCCGAGAGCGGCGACGCGCGGGTGCTGGTGATCGGCTTCGGCCGGTTCGGGCAGGTGCTGACGCACGTGCTGATGGCCGAGGGCATCCCGGTCACGGTGATCGACAAGGACGTGGAGCAGCTGCGCGCGGCCTCGCGCTTCGGCTTCCGCATCTACTACGGCGACGGCACGCGCCTCGACGTGCTCCGCGCCGCCGGGATCGGCCGGGTCGAGCTGGTCTGCATCTGCGTCGACGACCGGGAGGGCGCCCTCAAGATCGTCGACATCGTCCACGAGGAATTCTCGAGCGTGCGGACCTTCGTGCGGGCCTACGACCGCCTGCACGCGGTGGAGCTGATGAACCGGGACGTCGACTACCAGATCCGCGAGACCGCCGAATCCGCCCTCGCCTTCGGGCGGGCGGCCCTGGAGGGGCTCGGCCTGTCGCCGGAGGCCGCCACGGCCCGGACCGACGACGTGCGCAAGCGCGACATCGCGCGGCTGGTCCTGCAGCAGGCGGGCGCCCTGCCGGACGGGTCCAGCTGGATGCGCGGCGCCGCGGCCGGGCTGAAGCCCGAGCCGCTGACCGCCCCGGTCCGGCCGGCCCGGGCGCTCAGCACCGAGACCCGCGACCTCGTGGGCAGCGACCGGCGCGAGGCCGCCGAGCGGCTCCTGGAGAAGCCCGCCCTGGCCCCGCAGGAGACGGAGGCCGCCGAGGATCCCGATCCGGAGGCCGAGCTCGAGGCGGAAGGCAGCGCCCGGAATGCGTGACGGGCGGGATGTCTGACATGTCCGACGGGCCGCCCCCGGCGGAGGCGGGCCGCTTCGTCACCGGCTCGATCCTCCGCCACGTCGTGGTGATGGCGGCCACCGGCTCGGTGGGCCTGATGGCGATCTTCGTCGTCGATCTCCTGTCGCTGCTCTACGTCTCGACGCTGGGCGACCCGAACCTCACGGCGGCGGTCGGCTTCGCCGGCATCGTCCAGTTCTTCGCCACGGCGGTGAATATCGGCCTGATGATCGCCGCCGGCGCCCTGGTCGGGAAGGCCGTCGGCGCGCGCGACCGCGCGGCGGCGCGGCGCCTCGCGACCTCGGCGCTGGTCCTCGGTAGCCTCGTGGCCGCCCTCATCGCGGGGCTGATCGCGCTGCTGGCCGGCCCGCTCCTGGCCCTGATCGGCGCGCAGGGCGAGGCGCTGCGGGTGGCCGTCCTGTTCCTCTACATCACCCTGCCGTCGAACCTTCTGCTCGCCGCCGGCATGCTGTTCACCGGGCTGCTGCGCGCGGTCGGCGAGGCGCGGCAGGCGATGTCGGTCACCCTGGCCGGCGCCGTGATCACCGCGCTCCTCGATCCGCTGCTGATCTTCGGGGCCGGCCTCGGCGTCACGGGCGCGGCGATCACGGTCTGCGCGGCGCGTGCGACCTTCGTGGCGGTGGGCGTCCGCGGCGTCGCCCGGCACGGTCTCCTCGGCCGGCCGCGCCTGTCCGATCTGCCGGCCGACGCGGCCGCCCTGGCGGGTGTCGCGGGCCCGGCCGTGCTCACGAACCTCGCCCCCTCGGTGGCGAGCGCCTTCCTGGCACGCCTGTTTGCCGGCTATGGAGCGGACGCGGTCGCGGCCGCGTCGGTGATCGACCGGCTGACGCCGGTGGCCTTCGGCGGCCTGTTCGCGCTGTCGGGGGCGATCGGCCCGATCCTGGCGCAGAACTGGGGCGCGGGCCTGTTCGACCGGATGCGCGGCGTGCTCGGCGCGGCGATCCGGGTGACTCTGGCCTACTGCGCCGCGGTCTGGCTCCTCCTGGCGCTGGCTCGGGGATGGCTCGCCGGCCTGTTCGGCCTGCAGGGGGTCGCGGCCGAGCTGTTCGGCTTCTTCTGCCTCGTCGGCGGCGCGATCTGGTTCTTCAACGGGCTCCTGTTCCTCGGCAACGCCGCCTTCAACAATCTCGGCTTCCCGCTGCGCTCGACGCTGCTGAACTGGGGCCGGGCGACGCTCGGGACGATCCCGCCGGCCATGCTCGGCGCGTCGCTCTACGGCCCCCGCGGCGTGGTGGCCGGGATGGGGGTCGGCTCCCTGGTCTTCGGCGCGCTCGGCATCCTGCTCGCCCGCCGCACGGTCGACCGGCTGGAGGGGGTCGGCCCGCGCCGGCCGGAGCCGGACGTCGCCGCCGAGGCACCCCACCGGGCGGCACCGCTGCCGCCGGGGCACGCTCATCCCGAGCCGTTGAGCTGAGACGGCGGCGCGGAGGCACAAGTTCCGCGGGTGGGAACTGGTATTTCCCCGCGCAAAGGGTCACGATGCCCTGTCCCGGGCGGTCCCGGCCGGGACAGGATCGAGGCGTCATGTTCAACCCGCTCGAGATGTTCCAGGCCCAGGGCGAGGCCGGGCTTCAGGCCATGGGCCAGCCGTTCGGCCTGACGACCGAGCAGACGGCCCGCGCCTTCGAGGCGCTGATGCCGGCCCTGACGCTCGGGCTCCAGCGCAGCGTCGGCCTGGACCCGACCGGCTTCGCCCGGATGTTCGGTCTCGAGGCCGCCAAGCCGGCGCCGGCGCAGGGGTTCGAGGCCCTCGGCCAGATGTTCGGCTCGGCGCAGCTGATGCAGGCGGTGCTGCGGCAGGCCTCGGCGACGAGCGGCGTCGGCGCGCAGGTCCTGCGCCAGATGCTGCCGATGATGGCGGGCGCCGTGGTGGCGAGCATCGTCCACGTCATGCTGAACCAGCCGCAGGCCGAGCCGGCGCGGCCGAGCGCGCCGCCGCCGCCCGTGCCGTTCCCGTTCGGCCCGGCCTGGGCCGAGATGGCCAGGGCGATGATGCCCGCCGTCGAGCAGCCGGCCCCGCCGAAGCCGGCCGCCAGACCCGCCGCCAAGCCGGCCGCCAGCCCGCAGGCGGGCGCGGGCGACGCCGGCTCCGACATGTTCCAGCAGATGCTGCGCACCGGGGCCGAGGTTCAGGGCAACAACATCCGGGCGATGCAGGAGCTATTCGAGACCTTCTGGCCCACCTCCGGCACGCCGTCCGCGAGCGCCGTGCCTCCGGCGCCGTCGACCAACCCGGCCCGACCGGATCCGGCGCCAGCCGACCCCGCGGCCGGCAAGGGCCGGCGCGGCCGCCAGCCCGGCGGGACCGGTTGACGCGGGGGCGGGGTCCGGTCGAGCGTTGACCCGACCGATCGGAGCGGCACCCTGCCAGCGAGGAGACCCGTGATGAGCGATTACCTGACCGCCTGGGACGACCGCGCCGAGAGCCTCGGCGGGAACGGCGTCGCCAAGCGCACGATCCCGGGCTCGGGCGCCAGCCTCGTGCGCGTGGTCGTCCCGGCCGGCGTCTCGGCGCCGGCGCACAGCCACGATCACGAGCAGTTCGTTCAGGTGCTCTCGGGCTCGGGGATCCTGGAGACCGAGCGGGGCCGCGAGCCGTTCTCGGACGGAAGCGTATTCCACTTCCCGGCCGGAGCGTGGCACGCGGCCGCGTTCGAGACCGAGACGGTCCTGATCGAGACGAACCTCGCGACGCGGACCTGACGGCACCGCCGAGGCGCGGCGCGCCATCCGGCCTCAGCCGCCCGCGGAGGTATCGAACTGCGCGTCCAGGCTGACGACGCGCGCCACCGTGTCCTGAGCGCAGCGGATCGCGCCCTCGGCGGTGAGCAGCTGCCCCTCTTGCGGATCGAAAACGATACCGTCCGACTGGGCCGCGCAGGCCGCGACAGCCATCCACGCCCCGACGCAAGCCGGGAGCGTGGCGAAGTAGAAGGCATAGACGCACGTCCACGGCCCGCCGAAGTCGATGTCGGTATAGGTGTCCGTCAGATCCGACAGCGGAATGATCTGGCATTCGAAGCCGGCCTCGCGGCGCCGCCAGGTCGCGGGCAGATGCCCTTGCGTGGCCGGCGGTATGCGCGCGGCGTCGAGTTTCAGATCGAACCCGTTTTCGTGGATGGCCGCCTGCCATTCCGCCACGCCAGGCATCGCGCCCGCGCAGAGCGCGTAGGCTTCCATGCTCATGACAACCTCTCTCCGAGTAGGATCGCGGATATTGACAGTCCCTTGACCGAGTTTCCTCGTCTCAAGTGAACCTCTATGACGGGAAAACTGTCATCCACGCCGACATCTCTGCGCAGTTCGCGCGCGCGAGCCGGCGTCTACTGCGCCTTGCCGGTCTTGATATCCCAGATCGCTCGAACCGGGGCAGCGCTGGTCCTGCCGTCGCGCGATGAAGGCTAGGCCGAGCCGAAGCTCAGTTATGGAATAATCCAGGACATCCGGCAGATCACAGTACCGCATCGCGTCTCCGATCCTCGAAACATTCATGATTTATTACATGACTTTTTTCCTTTTATCTAGCCTTTGGTGGCAGGGAAGGAAAATATGCCGGCAGCACTCTCGAGGTCGCCGCGGCAGGCTGCGACAAATTATTCTTGGCGCGCGAGCAAAATGCCTGTGCTTGGCCTGAGCCCTCGGCGCGTGTAGGAATCCCCCCTTCAACGCCCGCCCGTGCACGCCGACGAAAGGCCGGGCATCGCCCCTACCAGAACAGAGGCAGACCATGAGCGCCGGTACCGCCGCCGACAAGCACTTCTCCAACAGCTTCTTCGCCGCCCCGCTGACGGAAGCCGACCCCGAGATCGCCGAGGCGGTGGCCAAGGAGCTCGGCCGCCAGCAGCACGAGATCGAGCTGATCGCCTCGGAGAACATCGTCTCCCGCGCCGTGCTGGAGGCTCAGGGCTCGGTGCTCACCAACAAGTACGCGGAGGGCTATCCGGGCCGGCGCTACTACGGCGGCTGCCAGTTCGTGGACATCGCCGAGGATCTCGCCATCGAGCGCGCCAAGCGCCTGTTCGACTGCGGCTTCGCCAACGTGCAGCCGAATTCCGGCTCCCAGGCCAACCAGGGTGTGTTCCTGGCGCTCATGCAGCCCGGCGATACCTTCCTGGGCCTCGACCTCGCCGCCGGCGGCCACCTGACGCACGGCGCGCCGCCGAACGTCTCGGGCAAGTGGTTCAAGCCGGTCTCCTACACGGTGCGCCGCGAGGACCAGCGGATCGACATGGAGCAGGTCGCCCAGCTCGCCCAGGAGCACAAGCCGAAGGTGATCATCGCCGGCGGCTCGGGCTACCCGCGCCACTGGGACTTCGCCAAGTTCCGCGAGATCGCCGACTCGGTCGGCGCCTACTTCATGGTCGACATGGCCCACTTCGCGGGCCTCGTGGCGGCCGGCGTCCACCCGTCGCCGTTCCCGCACGCCCACGTCGCCACCACGACGACCCACAAGACCCTCCGCGGCCCGCGCGGCGGCATGATCCTGACGAACGACGAGGCGCTCGCCAAGAAGTTCAACTCGGCGATCTTCCCCGGCCTCCAGGGCGGCCCGCTCATGCACGTCATCGCCGGCAAGGCGGTGGCCTTCGGCGAGGCGCTGAAGCCCGAGTTCAAGATCTACGCCCGCCAGGTGGTGGAGAACGCCCGGGCGCTCGCCGACACGCTGATCTCGGGCGGCTACGACATCACCTCGGGCGGCACCGACAACCACCTGATGCTGGTCGACCTCCAGCGGAAGGGCCTCACCGGCAAGGCCGCCGAGGCGGCCCTGTCGCGGGCGCACATCACCTGCAACAAGAACGGCGTCCCCTTCGACACGCAGAAGCCGACCATCACCTCGGGCATCCGGCTCGGCACCCCGGCCGGCACCTCGCGCGGCTTCGGCGTCGCCGAGTTCAAGCAGATCGGCGGCTTCATCGTCGAGGTGCTGGACGGGCTCGCCGCCAAGGGTGAGGCCGGCGACAGCGCGGTCGAGGCCGACGTCAAGACCCGCGTCCACGCGCTGACGGACCGGTTCCCGATCTACGGCTGAGGCAAGAGGGCCGCTTGAGCCGGGGCCGGTCTTCCGGGCCGGCCCGCGGTGGATTAGGAAACGGCCGCGGATCCGACCGGTCTGCGGCCGTTTCCATGCCCGAGTAGCGAGATCCATGCGCTGTCCCTACTGCGGCGGCTCCGAGACCCAGGTGAAGGACTCGCGGCCCTCCGAGGACGGCGCCGCGATCCGGCGCCGCCGGGTCTGCCCGGACTGCGCCGGCCGCTTCACCACCTTCGAGCGCGTGCAGCTCCGCGAGGTCGTGGTGCTCAAGCGCTCGGGCAAGCGCGTGCCGTTCGACCGCGACAAGCTCCAGCGCTCCATCGACGTGGCGCTGCGCAAGCGCGCCGTCGATCCGGAGCGGATCGAGCGGCTGGTCAGCGGCATCACCCGGCAGCTCGAGAGCGCCGGCGAGCCCGAGGTGACCTCCGAGGCGATCGGCGAGCTGGTGATGGCGGGGCTGAAGGGCCTCGACGACGTCGCCTACGTGCGCTTCGCCTCCGTCTACAAGAACTTCCGCGAGGCCCGGGACTTCGAGGAGCTGCTCGGCACGCTGAGCGACGGCACGCCGGTACCGGCGGCCGCGCCGGGTCCGGAGGGCGACCCGGAGCCCGAGGCGTCGGGGCGGCGCCGCGCCGGGCGTCCATGAGCGGCGACCCGAACTTCATGCGCCTCGCCCTGGCGCTGGGCCGACGCGGGCTCGGCACCACTTGGCCGAACCCGTCGGTCGGCGCCGTCGTGGTCGAGCCCGAAACCGGCCGCATCCTCGGGACGGCGGCCACGGCGCCGGGCGGGCGCCCGCACGGGGAGCCCGTGGCGCTCGCCGCCGCCGGCGAGGCTGCCCGCGGCGCGACCCTCTACGTCACCCTGGAGCCCTGCTCCCATCACGGCCGCACGCCGCCCTGCACCGACGCGATCCTGGCCGCCGGGATAGCCCGGGTGGTCAGCGCCCTGGAGGATCCCGACCCGCGGGTGGCCGGGCGCGGCCACGACCTCCTGCGGCGGGGCGGCGTCGCGGTCGAGACCGGGCTGATGCGGGAGGAGGCGGCGCGCGACCATGTCGGCCACGTCACCCGGGTGACCCGCGGCCGCCCGGCCCTGCACCTCAAGCTCGCCCGCACCCGCGACGGCTTCTGCGCTTCCGCCGGGCCGGAGCGCCTGCGGATCACCGGGCCGGTGGCGGACGGGGCGGTCCATCTGTGGCGGGCCCACGCCGACGCGATCCTGATCGGCATCGGCACCGCCCGGGCCGACGACCCGTCGCTGACCGTGCGGCTGCCGGGCCTCGGCACGCGCTCGCCCCTGCGGGTCGTGCTCGACACGCATCTGCGGCTCTCCCCGGCGAGCGTCCTCGCCCGCACCGCCCGCGACACACCGACTTTGGTGCTCACGACCCGCTCGGCCCCGGCCCACGCGCGGCGGGCCCTGGAGGCCCTCGGCGTCGAGGTCGCCACCGTAGCGGCGGACGCGGCCGGCGGGATCGACCTTCCGGCGGCCCTGGCGCGTCTCGGCGAGCGCGGCCTGACCCGCCTGTGCAGCGAGGGCGGCCCCCGCCTTGCGGAGGCGCTGGCCCGGGCCGATCTGATCGATGCCTGCACGCTGGTCACCGGGCCGGCGGAGCTGGGCGCAGCGGGCGGCCTGCCGGCCCTGGGCCCGGCCCTGGCGGAAGCCCTGGCGGGCGAGCGGTTCCGGGAGGCCGAGCGGCTGCAGCTCGGGCCCGACACGGCCGTGACCTACGAACGCAACAGGACGTAAGCGATGTTCACGGGCTTGGTCAGCGCTATCGGCACGGTCGTCTCGGTCTCGGGCGACGGTGACCTGCGCCGGATCGCGATCCGCGCCGCCTACGATCCGGCGACGATCGCGCTCGGCGCCTCGATCGCCTGCGCCGGACCGTGCCTCACCGCCGTGTCGGTAGAGCCGGCCGCGGGCGGTTGCGTCTTCGCGGTGGACGCCGCCGCCGAGACGCTGGCGCGCACCACCGTCGGCACCTGGGCGGCAGGCACGCGGATCAACCTCGAACGCTCCCTGAAGATCGGCGACGAGCTCGGCGGCCATCTCGTCACCGGCCATGTCGACGGCCTCGCCGAGATCGTGGAGCGCGTGGGCGTGACGGCCGATGCCTGGGGCGCCAGCGAGCGCTTCACCCTGCGGGCCCCGGCCGCCGTGAAGAAGTTCATCGCCGAGAAGGGCTCGGTCTGCCTCGACGGCACCTCGCTCACCGTGAATGCGGTCGCGGACGACCTGTTCTCGGTGCTGCTGATCCCGCACACGCTCCAGGTCACCACCTGGGGCGAGCGGCGGCAGGGGGACCGGCTCAACCTGGAGGTCGACCTGATCGCCCGCTACGCCGCCCGGCTCGCCGAGGCGCGTGTCGGCTGAGCAAGCCTCCCGTCCTTGCGAGCGCGGCGAAGCAACCCAGCGACACGCCCCGTCTGGCAATCGCGCGCTGCCCTGGGTTGCTTCGCTGCGCTCGCGAAGACGGCGCGTCAGCGCGGCGGGATCGAGTAGGTGCCGGTGGCGTGGCAGACGAGGTCGGGGTTGCCCGCGGCGGTGATCGACACCTCGCCGACGGCGAGGCGCCGGCCGAGCTTGAGCAGCCGGCATTCGGCCACGAGATCCCCGGTGGCGGGCTTGCGCAGGAAGTTGAAGGTGAGGCTCGTCGTCACCGCGAGCGCCACCGGACCGATATTGGCCAGGATCGCCGCGTAGAGGGCGTAGTCGGCGAGCGCCATCATGGCCGGCCCCGACACGGTCGCGCCGGGACGCAGGAAGCGCTCGTGGGCTTCGAGCCGCATCCGCGCCGAGAGCGGTCCCACGGCCTCGAGGTGGTAGGCGCGCCCGCCCGCCTGCATCTGCGGGAATTCGCGGTCGAGGAAGTCGCCGGTCTCGGCGAGGGTGAGGATCGTGGCGGTCATCGCTCCATGCAGCACGGCGGTACTGCCGAGGCAATCACGAGGCCTTCGGAACCGCCGTCCTGATCGGAAGGTCCCGATCGATCGGCCGGTGCCGTCTTGGCGAGCGGCGCGAAGCGATCCAGTCGGCGCTACATTCACCGATGTCGCGCGACCCTGGGTCACTTCGCTGCGCTCGTGATGACGGAGGGCTGCCACCATCGAGGGTTTCGGCCGGACGCCACATCAGGACGAGGAATCGGGCGGGAGGCGCCCTCCCGCCGTCCTGCTCAGAAGAAGATCGGCCGCGCGCTGGCGGTGATCTCGCCGAGCACCGTGCCGCTGGCCGACTCGACCTCCTTGAGCACCACGTCGTAGCCCCAGAGGTCGGCGAGGTGCTGCAGCACCCGCTTGGCGTCGTCCTTCTGCAGGGTGATCTTGTTGATCGCCTTGTGGTGCAGGATCAGGCGCCGGTCGCCCTCCAGATCCACGTCCACCACCTCGATGTCGGGGTCGAGCCACGCCACGTCGTACTGCCGCGCGAAGGAGCGGCGCAGCTTGCGATAGCCGCGCTCGTCGTGGATCGCCTCCACCCGCAGCTCCGGCTCGTCGGGATCGTCGACCACGTGGAACAGGCGCAGGTCGCGCATCAGCTTGGGCGACAGGAACTGCTGGATGAAGCTCTCGTCCCGGTAATTCTCCCAGCAGTCGCGCAGGACCGCCATGGCGTCGCCGACCCCCGCGATGTCGGGGAACCACGCCCGATCCTCCTCGGTCGGCTGCTCGGCGATGCGGGCGATGTCCTGCATCATCGCGAAACCGATCGCGTAGGGATTGTGGCCGCCGTAGGAGCGGTCGTCGTAGTTCGGCTGCCGGATGACGTTGGTGTGCGACTGCAGGAACTCGAGATAGGCCGCCTCGGTGATCTGCCCGGATTCCGACAGGGCGTTCATGATCCGGTAGTGGCAGTAGGTCGCGCAGCCCTCGTTCATCACCTTGGTCTGGCGCTGCGGGTAGAAGTACTGGGCGACCAGGCGGACAATGCGCAGGATCTCGCGCTGCCAGGGGCGCAGGCGGGGCGCGGCCTTCTCCAGGAAATACAGGATGTTCTCCTGCGGCAGTTCGAGCAGCGCCTTGCGCCGCTCGGCGGCCGCGTCCGGACGCGCCGTGCCGATTTTCTGCGGCAGGGTGCGCCAGAGATCGTTGTAGATCTGCTCGCCGTGCTCGATCCGCTCGCGCTCGCGCCGCTGCTCGGAGGCGAGGTCCGGCCGCTTCTTGCGCGGGTAGCGGTGGACGCCCTGGCTCATCAGCGCGTGGGCGGCGTCGAGCACCTGCTCCACCGCCTGGTGGCCGTAGCGCTCCTCGCAGCGGGCGATGAAGCCCTTGGCGAAGTCGAGGTAGTCGAGGATGCCCTCGGCGTCGGTCCACTGCCGAAACAGGTAGTTGTTCTTGAAGAAGTGGTTGTGGCCGAAGGCGGCGTGCGCGATGACGAGCGTCTGCATCGTCGCCGTGTTCTCCTCCATGACGTAGGAGATGCACGGGTCCGAGTTGATGACGATCTCGTAGGCGAGCCCCATCAGGCCGCGCCGGTAGCCGGCCTCGTGCTGGGCGAAGTGCTTGCCGAACGACCAGTGCTTGTAGAACAGCGGCATGCCGATCGACGCGTAGGCGTCGAGCATCTGCTCGGCCGTGATGATCTCGATCTGGTTCGGGTACCACGACAGTCCGAGTTGCGGCCCGGCCACCGCCTCGCAGGCGTCGTGGATCCGCCGGATCGTGTCGAAATCCCAGTCGTTGCCGGTGAACAGCGGCTTCTGGTTGCCCGCGATGATCTGGGGCGTGCGTGCCTTGACGAGCGTCATGCGGCCTCCCGATCGGTTGATGCGCGCGCCGCCATCACGCCTCCGCCTCGGCGCGGCCTTCCTTGCGGCCGAACAGCTCGCGGAAGACCGGGTAGATCTCCCGGCGGTGGTTGACCTTGCGCATGGCGATCGGGCCGCCGGCCTTGGCGATGGCCTCGTAGGTCCGCCACAGGGTGGTGCGGTGCTCGACGAAGCCGGCGCGGGGACCGTTCTCGTCGCCCACCTCCAGATAGGCGAAGTGCTGGCAGGCCGGCAGGATGTGCGACCGCAGCAGCTCCGTGGAGGTCGGCCCGTCGGAGGAGACGTTGTCGCCGTCCGAGGCCTGGGCCGCGTAGATGTTCCAGTCGTTCGGGTCGTAGCGCTCGGCGATGACGCGCTTCATCTCCACGAGCGCCGACGAGACCAGGGTGCCGCCGGTCTCGCGGGAGCCGAAGAAGGTCTCCTCGTCCACCTCGGTCGCCCGGTCGGTGTGGCGGATGAACACGATCTCGACGTGCCGGTAGCGGCGCGTCAGGAAGATGTGCAGCAGGATGTAGAATCGCTTGGCGAGGTCCTTCATGTGCTCGGTCATCGAGCCGGACACGTCCATCAGGCAGAACATAACAGCCTGCGCGATCGGCCGCGGATAGGGCTCGAACCGGCGGAAGCGCAGGTCGATCGGGTCGACGTAGGGGATGCGCTTCGCGCGCTCGCGCAGCCGGAACAGGGCCTGCTCCAGGTCCGGCCGCTCCGGGTGCCCCTCGGCGAGGGCGTCGAGCCGGGCCTCCAGGGCCGCGACCTCGTCGGGCTTCGGGCGCTTGAGGGCGATCCGCCGCGACATCGAGTTGCGCAGGGTTCGGGTGAGCGCGAGGTTCGCGGGCGAGCCGGTGACCGTGTAGCCCGCCCGGCGCAACCCTTCCGTCTCGACGATGGCGAGGCGACGCTTGGCGAGGTCCGGCAATTCCAGATCCTCGAGGAAGAGTTCCAAGAACTCCTCGCGGGTGAGCACGAAGCGGAACGCGTCCTCGCTGTTCTCGCCGCCCTCTCCGCCCTCGCCGGAGCCGCGACCGCCGCCGCTGCCCGGCGGGCGCTCGATCGTGTCGCCCTCCACGTAGGTCTTGTTGCCGGGCAGGATGTGATCCTGCAGGCCGGTGCCGGGCTGGCGCGAGAAGCGGGGCTCCCGGACGCCGTCCGCCGGCACGGTGACGCGGCCGTCCTTGCCGAGATCCTTGATGTCCTTCTCGCGGGCGGATTCCCGCACCGCGCGCTGGGCCACGTCCTTCACGCGCCGCAGGAAGCGCTGGCGATTCGGGAGGCTCTTGCCGCCCGGGTTCAAACGTCGGTCGACGATGTGCATCCGCTGCGAAAACCCTCGTCCGCGTGCTCCGGCCGGGTCCGGACCCTTGTCGTACCATGCTGTCACCGGAGGGAAGGATCCCTCTTTGGCAGCAGGGCCGCGATCTTCGCCGGCCGGTCGTCCGAAACTGTGGCGGCGGAGGGTCGGAACGGGGCCCGGCCGACCGAGCGGGCCGGTCGAGCCCCGTCGTCCCTCAGCCGGCCTGCTTCACCCGCATGTACCACTCCACCAGGCGGCGGACCTGCCGCTCGGTGTAGCCGCGCGCGACCATGCGCTCGACGAACTCGCCGTGCTTCTTCTCGGTCTCGCCGTCCTTCTTCGAGCCGAAGGAGATCACCGGCAGCAGCTCCTCCACCTGGGAGAACATCCGCCGCTCGATCACCTCGCGCAGCTTCTCGTAGCTGGTCCAGCTGGGATTCCGGCCGCCGTGCTGCGCCCGGGAGCGCAGGGCGAACTTCACCACCTCGTTGCGGAAGTCCTTCGGGTTGGCGATCCCGGCGGGCTTCTCGATCTTGGTCAGCTCCTGGTTCAGGAGCTCCCGGTTCATGAGCTGGCCGGTCTCGGCGTCCTTGAAGTCTTGGTCCTCGATCCAGGCGTCGGCGTAGTCGATGTACCGGTCGAACAGGTTCTGCCCGTAATCGTGGTACGATTCGAGGTAGGCCTTCTGGATCTCGTGGCCGATGAACTCCGCGTAGCGCGGCGCCAGTTCGGTCTTGATGAATTCCAGGTACTTCTTCTCGGTCTCGGGCGGGAGCTGCTCGCGGCGCAGCGACTGCTCCAGCACGTACATCAGGTGCACCGGGTCGGCCGAGACCTCGGTGGTGTCGTGGTTGAAGGTCGCGGCCAGCACCTTGAAGGCGAAGCGGGTCGAGATCCCGTCCATGCCCTCGTCGACGCCGGCCGTGTCTTTGTACTCCTGCATCGAGCGGGCGCGGGGATCGACCTCGCGCAGGGACTCGCCGTCGTAGACCCGCATCTTGGAGAAGACGTTGGAATTGGCGTGCTCGCGGAGCCGCGACAGCACCGAGAACCGTGCCAGCATCTCCAGCGTGCCGGGCGCGCAGGCCGCGTCCGACAGCTCCGAGCCGGAGATCAGCTTCTCGTAGATCCGCTGCTCCTCGGTGACGCGCAGGCAGTACGGGACCTTGATCACGTAGATCCGGTCGATGAAGGCCTCGTTGTTCTTGTTGGTCTTGAAGGTCTGCCACTCGGCCTCGTTCGAGTGCGCCAGGATCACGCCGGTGAACGGGATCGCGCCGATATTCTCGGTGCCGACGTAGTTGCCCTCCTGCGTCGCGGTGAGCAGCGGGTGCAGCATCTTGATCGGCGCCTTGAACATCTCGACGAACTCGAGGATGCCCTGGTTCGCCCGGTTCAGGCCGCCCGAGTACGAGTAGGCGTCGGGATCGGCCTGCGACAGCGTCTCCAGCCGCCGGATGTCGACCTTGCCGACGAGCGAGGAGATGTCCTGGTTGTTCTCGTCGCCCGGCTCGGTCTTGGCGATGGCGATCTGGCGCAGGCGCGACGGCCGGACCTTGATCACCTTGAAGCGCGAGATGTCGCCGTTGAACTCGTCGAGGCGCTTCAACGCCCAGGGGCTCATCAGGCCGGTCAGCCGCCGGCGCGGAATGCCGTAGCGGCGCTGGATCTCCTCGCCCATGGTCTCGGGGTCGAACAGGCCCAGCGGGCTCTCGAAGACCGGCGACACTTCGTCCCCAGCCTTGAGTACGTAGACGGGGTGAACCTCCATCAGGAGCTTCAGCCGCTCGGCCAGCGACGACTTACCGCCGCCTACCGGCCCGAGCAGGTAGAGGATCTGCTTGCGCTCCTCCAGCCCCTGCGCGGCGTGGCGGAAGAACGAGACGATCCGCTCGATCGTCTCCTCCATGCCGAAGAATTCGCGGAAGGCCGGGTAGGTCCGGATCGTCCGATTCATGAAGATCCGGCCGAGGCGCGAATCCCTGGCGGTGTCCACGAATTCCGGCTCGCCGATCGCCGCGAGGATGCGCTCGGCGGCCGAGGCGTACATCAGGGGCTCGTCGCGACAGGCCTCCAGGTACTCGGAGAGCGTCATCTCCGTGTCGCGGCGGGCCTCGTACCCTCGGGCGAAGCTCTGGAAAAGGTCGTTCGTCGCATGCATCGGCATTCGATAACCCTCTCAGACCGTGACAGCTTCATCCTGTCTCGGCTCGGATGCAACCGACAGGCCCGCTTTTGTCGCAGTGCGGCGAGCATGGCGCCCGGCATGTCGATTGCATGCAACACTCCGGAGCGCTGAAGGCGTCACGGACGAGACTCCGCGACGCCCCCGGACGGCTGCCCGGGCGGCAGGACTGGGCAGATACCGTTTCGGCCGGAGCCTGCTCACAAATCCGTGCCCTCTTTCTTGCCGTCGTCTCCTGATTTGGTCGCCGCGCCCCCGACCGTGATCTTGACGGTCTGCGTCTGGACTTGGCCGTCGGAGCTCTTGACCTCGAACGTCACTTCGTCGGTGCCGGTGAATCCGTTGTTGGGCTGGTAGAACAGCGCCTGGACGGCCGCTTCCTTGTTGGGGCAGCGGTAGCTCGCGGGCGTCTTCAGCTTGCCGACCTTGGTGATCACCGATCCGTTCTTCGGCGGGCCCGAGACCTTGAACTCCGGCATCGGCCCAGGAGAACAATCCTTCTTGAGGTTGGGCGCGATCTCGATGCGGACCGTCTTGCCGGGCGCCACCGTCTTGGTTCGGCTGGACGGCGTCTGGGCCAGGGCGGGCCCGGCCAGTGCCATGCTCCCTGCGAGCAGCGCGGCGAGCGGACGTAGGGCAATCATGGCAGCGTCTCTCCAGTGCCGACCCGGGACCTCTACCCGGACACGCGTCCGGATGTCCCGTTCATCGGTGGAGACCATGTGGGGACGCCGCGCACGGGCGTCGAGGGCTCGGGCGGCGGGTTAATTCTGGAGGGCCGCCGCGACGATCCCGGTGATGCGGGCGATCTGCGCCGCGTCGAACTCGCCGGCCAGGGCGGCGGCGAGCCGCCCCTCGACCCGCGCCCGCTCCCCGGCATCGGCCACCGGCACGGGGGGAATCTCGTCCTCGGCCAGCCGGCAGACCCGGCGAATCGTCTCGGCGGCCGCCAGGAGTTTCTCCCGGTCGGTGGGACCCATCTCCCAGAGCGGGTTGCGCAGGCGGCTGATCACCCGCTTGGCGTCGCGATAGTCCCGGTCGACCCCGGTGGCCGCCTCGATCTGGCTGACGAGGAACATCAGCTCCAGGACTTCGGACGCCGCCTCCGGGCAGGAGCGGACGATCCGCATGATGCGGGCCATCAGTTCCTGGCTGGGCGTCAACTTGGGTTTGGGCGCGGCCATGCGGGCGACAACGCGACGTGTTGCCGGAAAGTTCGCCCGCCGCGCGCGGTGCCGGGGTCGTCGAGCCCGGCAGGCCCGCTCAGGCCTCCATGTCGGGCAGGTCGCGCAGCCCGTCGAGCAGGGCGCGGCAGGCGCGCAGCTCGTCCAGGGCCCCGGCCAGGGCCGCCCGGTCCGACGCGCCGAATGTCGCGCCCCCGGTCCCGCTCCGGGCTCCCGCCTCGGTCTCGACCTCCTGAAGCAGCGGCTCGGCCGCCACGGCCTCGCCGCGGCCGACGGCCTGCACGAAGCGGACGCCGTTCTCCTTGAGGACCCGCTGCGCCCCCGCGATGGTGTAGCGCTGCACGTGCAGGAGGTGGCGGATGCCGGCGACGAGCTCGATGTCCTGGGGCCGGTAGTAGCGGCGCCCCCCCGCCCGCTTCACGGGGCGGATCTGGCCGAAGCGGGTTTCCCAGAACCGCAGGACGTGCTGGGGCACGTCGAGTTCCTCGGCCACCTCGCTGATCGTCCGGAACGCGTGGGCGCTCTTCTCGCCGATCCCGGTCGGCGGTTCGTCGGTCGAGGCGGCGGCGAGGGCTGGCGGCATGGGCGTCTTACGGAGCGGGGCGAAGCGGCCCGATCTTGCCGGCTCGCGGGGCCGCACTCAAGCCTGAAGAGCCCGCCCGAAGCGCTCGCCGACGCGGCCGCAATCGCGGCGCGCTCAGTCGTCGTCGTGGTCACCCGCGCCGTTCAGGCCGTTGATCTTGGCCTTGAGCACGTTGGAGGGCTTGAACACCATCACCTGCCGCGGCTCGATCGCGACCTCGACCCCGGTCTTGGGATTGCGGCCGACGCGCTTGCCCTTGCTGCGGACCACGAAGGAGCCGAACGAGGACAGCTTCACCGTCTCGCCGCTCGCGAGGCAGCTGCAGATCTCGGACAGCACGGTCTCGACGAGGGCGGCCGACTCGGTCCGCGACAGGCCCACCTGGTGGTAGACGGCCTCGCTCAAGTCGGCGCGCGTCACCGTCTTGCCTGCCATACCGTGTCCCCTCGCCCGCGTCGCTCGCCCCATGACGCACGGCGCGGCACCCTTGGCCGCGCCGAACGCTGACGGCGTATCCCTATGATCCGGCACGCTAATCGGCGCTCCGCCCCCGGTCAACCGCGCCGGGGCAGCGAATCGTTTCGGGCGCGCCGCCCGAGCCTCACCAGCGGATCAGCGCCGCGCCCCAGCTGAACCCGCCGCCGATCGCCTCGATCATCACGAGGTCGCCCGCCCGGATGCGGCCGTCCCGCCGCGCCACGTCGAGGGCCAGCGGTATCGAGGCCGCCGAGGTGTTGCCGTGGCGGTCCACTGTCAGGACGATCTTGTCCCGGGCGACACCGAGCTTGTCGGCTGAGGCCTCGATGATCCGGCGGTTGGCCTGATGCGGCACGAACCAATCGAGTTCCTCCGCGGTGATGCCCGCCTGCGCGAAGGCCTCGACGATCACGTCGGTGACCTGCCCGACGGCGAATCGGAACACGTCGCGGCCCTCCATGCGCAGGTGGCCGGTTGTGCCGGTGGAGCCGGGGCCGCCGTCGACGTAGAGCTTCTCCCGGTGGCGTCCGTCCGACCGCAGGCTCGCGCTGAGGACGCCGCGGTCCCCGGCCCCCTCCTGCGCCTCCAGCACGACGGCGCCGGCCCCGTCGCCGAACAGGACGCAGGTGGTGCGGTCCTCCCAGTCGACGATCCGCGAGAAAGTCTCGGCGCCGATCACGAGGGCCCGGCGGGCGGCCCCCGTGGTCAGGAACTTGTCGGCGGTCGAGACCGCGAAGACGAAGCCGGCACACACCGCCTGCAGGTCGAAGGCCGCGCCCTGATGGATGCCCAGCGCCGCCTGGATCTGGGTCGCGGTCGCCGGGAAGGTGTGATCCGGTGTTGAGGTGGCGCAGATCACGAGGTCGATGTCGTCCGCGCTCAGCCCGGCATCGTCCAGGGCGGCCCTGGCGGCGCGCGTGCCGAGGACCGAGGTGGTCTCGTCGGGTCCCGCGAGGTGGCGCTGGCGGATCCCGGTCCGCTGGACGATCCACTCGTCGGAGGTGTCCACCCGCTCGGCGAGGTCGGCGTTCGTCACCACCCGCGCGGGCAGGCTCGAGCCGGTCCCGACCACCACCGAGCGCAGTGGGGGAACGCGCCGGTGCTGCTCGGGGTCAGTGCGGAGGGTTGCCATCATTGTCCTTCCCGGACGATCCAGCTTCACAATCGCCGGTTGTGAGGCCGCGGGCGTCCGATTTCCATCCCGTCCGTCGACGGAGGTCCGGGCCGGCGTCAGGCCGGCGCCAGCGCCGCCGTCTGGTCGAGCATCTCGCGGATCGTGCGGATCATGTCGTGGCGCGCCATGTCGTGCGCCAGATCGATCGCCGCGGCGAAGCCCTGCGCGTTCTCCGAGCCGTGGCTCTTGATGACGATGCCCTCGAGGCCGAGGAACACCCCGCCGTTGGCCCGGCTCGGGTTCATCTTGTCCTTGAGGGCCTTGAAGGCCTGCCGCGCGAACAGGGCGCCGATCTTGGCGGCCAGTGTCCGGGTCATGGCGGAGCGCAGATAGGTGCCGATCTGCTTGGCGGTGCCCTCGGCGGTCTTGAGGGCGATGTTGCCGGTGAACCCCTCGGTCACCACCACGTCGACCGTGCCGCGCCCGAGATCGGTGCCCTCGACGAAGCCGTGATAGGTCAGCCCGGGGCTCTCCATCTCGCGCAGGATCCGGGCGGCCTCCTTGACCGCCTCGTTGCCCTTCATCTCCTCGGTGCCGACGTTGAGCAGGCCGACGGTCGGACGCTCGAGGTCGAACACGATGCGCGCCATGGCCGAGCCCATCACGGCCATCTCGACGAGGTGCTCGGCATCCGTGCCGATCGTGGCGCCGACGTCGAGCACGACGCTCTCGCCGCGCACGGTCGGCCACAGGCAGGCGATGGCCGGGCGCTCGATGCCCGACATGGTCTTCAGGCAGATCTTCGACATCGCCATCAGCGCGCCGGTGTTGCCGGCCGACACGCAGGCATCGGCCTGCCCGTCGCGGACCGCCTGGATCGCCTGCCACATCGACGACTTGCCCCGGCCCTGGCGCACCGCCTGGCTCGGCTTGTCGTCCATGGCCACGGCCACGCTGGTGTGGCGGATCTCGACGCAGTCCTTGAGCCGGGGCTCCTTGGCGACCAGCGGCGCGATCACCGCCTCGTCGCCGAACATCAGGAAGGTGGTGCCGGGATGGCGCTCCCGGGCCAGCGCCGCGCCGGGCACGACCGTGGTGGGCCCGTGGTCGCCACCCATGGCGTCGAGCGAGATGCACACGCGTTGGGACATGTCGGTAGCGGGTCGCGGGTCTCGGCGGGAAAGGAGTCGGACGGCGGCGGGACGGGGCCCGCCGGGCGCGGCGGACCATAGCGATACCGGCCCGGCGGGCAAATGAAATCGGGCGGCCGGCGGTTCCGGCCGGACGCGGCGGCCTCAGCCGTCGCGGT
This sequence comes from Methylobacterium sp. 13MFTsu3.1M2, assembly GCF_900112625.1. NCBI lineage: Bacteria > Pseudomonadati > Pseudomonadota > Alphaproteobacteria > Hyphomicrobiales > Methylobacteriaceae > Methylobacterium > Methylobacterium sp. 13MFTsu3.1M2. Next base: position 19,503 of record NZ_FOMM01000021.1, on the reverse strand, counting down.
CGCGGAGCTTGCGCAGGCCGTCGAGGGGTCCGGCCTCGTCGCCCGCCACGACCGGCTCGAAGGCGATGCCGGGCTTGCGCGGGTACGGGTCGAGGCCCAGCGCCAGGAACTCGGCGGTGAGCGCGCCGAAATCGATGCGGCCGCCGACCAGGGGGTCGGGGATGTCGGCGTCCTCGGCATCGGTGCCGGCGAACCGGTCGGTGTCGGTGAACACCACCTCGACCGGCTCCCGGACCGGCGCCTCGAAGGGTTCGAGGCTGACGGTGCAGACCTGGGTCACCAGGGCCTCCACGGTGCCGGTCACGGTGAGGCGGCTGGTCGCCCCCTCGATGGCGAAGCGCCCGACGAGGTCGCGGATCCCCGGGATGCCGAAATCGGCGGCCAGCGCCGCGCACTCGGCCGGGCTCGCCTCCACGGTGACGGCGCCGCGCCCCTGGGGCAGGCGCTCGACATTGACCCAGCGCGCGAGCGGGAAAGCGTCCTGGCCGGCATCGCGGCTGCTGGCATCGCGGCTCATGCGCGTCCTCCGTGGTCAGGGCCGGCCGGTACCGGCGCGAAGCCGTCGGGCTCCGGGAAGGGCGGCCCGGCCGCGAGCAGCCCGTCGAGATCGGCCCCGGCGAGGGCGGCGTCGGCCGCCCGCACGTAGGCGGCGAGACCGCGCCCGTCCCCTTCGCCGCCGAGCACGTTGCGGACGAGGGCGGCCGCCAGGGCCGCGGCGTCGCCGGCCTCCAGGGCCGCGTCGTAGCCCTCGGCCCGGCCGTAGAAGGCGGCGCCGAGCTTCTTCATCCGCTTGGACACGCCCATGTCGCCGACGCCGAGTTCGCGCAGGGAGGCGTCGAGCTGGGTGAAGACCGAGTTCACCAGATCCTGTGCCACCTCGGCGGCCGGCGGCGGCAGCCGGTTCAGCCGGCGCAGGACCAGGATCGCGTGCAGGCACAGGGATTCGAACCGGCCCTCCACGGTGTCCGGCACGCCGAGATCCGTGTAGAGGCCCGGCCAGCGCGCGGCCTCGCTCAGGGCGACGTGCAGCCCCTCGACGGCGCGGCGGCGCGCGCCCGCGCGGCGGAACAGCCCGGCGATCATCGGTGTCGAACCCCGGTCCTCTGTGGCCAAGCTTGCCTTGTCAAAGCCATAACCCCGCGGTACGGCAACCCACGCCCAGGGCGCAAGCGCCGTCGGAGCCCCGTGCCGGCGGCGACGGTCGCGCCCCGTCCGTCAACACGCTCTCTGGGGGCCCGATGCGGCGCCGTTTCGTCCAGTCCTTCGCGCGCCTCGCCCTGCTCGGCCTCGCGGCAACCGGTCTGTCGGGCTGCATCGGCGAGGAGCTGCGCCACGGCTACCAGGTCGATCAGGCGGCGCTCGCCACGATCAAGCCCGGCATGGGCCCCGAGCAGGTGCTGCAGATCCTGGGCACGCCCTCGACCGTGTCCACGGTCGGCAACAAGTCCTGGTACTACATCTCGCAGAACACCCGCCGGACGATCATGTTCCTGGGCGAGCAGGTCGAGGACCAGAAGGTCACGGCCGTGTACTTCACCCCCGCCTTCAAGGTCGAGCGCGTGGCGCTCTACGGCCTGCAGGACGGCCGGATCTTCGACTTCATCGAGCGCACCACGCCGACGAGCGGCGCCGACCGCGCCTTCCTCAGCCAGCTGTTCCGCGGCCTGACCCGCTACGAGCCGTTCGGCAGCGGCAGCGGCACCAGCGTCGTGCCGGGCGCGAATCGCGGCATGTGACCGGCTTCGCCCGCAACGAGGCGGGCGATCGCCCCGGGCTCCGGGAACAGGTGCTCGGGGCCGTGGGACGCGAGGGCCCGCGGGTCGGTGTAGCCCCAGGCCACGGCGCCGAACGGGCAGCCCAACGCCCGCGCCGCCTCGAGGTCCCGGATCTCGTCGCCGACGCAGAGGGCCCGGTGCGGCGGCACCCCGGTCCGCGCGAGCAACGCCCGCAGCCGGCGCGCCTTCCCGAAGATCGACGCCCCGCAGGCGTAGCTGCCGATGCGGGCGGCATTGTCCGGTCCGAGCACCCGCCGCACCGTGTCGGCGCGATTCGACGACAGGATCGCCAGCGGCACGCCCGCCGCCGCGATCGCGGCCAGCATCGCCGGGACGCCGGGAAACAGGGCGATCTGCGCGGCGTCGCGGGCGGCCAGCGCGTGCATGTGGCGGGCGATGAGCGGCAGCTTCCAGCGCGGGATGCCGAGATGGGCGACGATCGCCCGGGCGCCCTGGAGCCGGAGCTCCTCCACCTCGTGGGCCTCGACCCGGCGGAAGCGGTAGCGGTCGGCGACGCCGTTCAGCACCGAGCAGAACCACCCGAAACTGTCGGCCAGCGTGCCGTCGAAGTCGAGGACGACGAGACCCGGCCCGGGCGCGGCCGGCATCCGGGCCGGCATCCGAGCCACGTCAGGTCCGCAGGTTCTCGAGCGGGACGCTGAGCCGCATCAGGAGACCGCCCGGCGCCCAGTCGTGCTCCAGCGCCCCGTCGAGCTGGCCGGCGACGCTGCGCTCGGCCAGCACCGTGCCGAATCCCTTCCGGGACGGCGCGCCGACGATCTGCGGACCGCCCTCCTCGCGCCAGGTCAGCGTGTAGCGGCCCGCCTCGCGGGTCCCGCTCAGCGAGACGCCGCCCTCCCGCGTCGACAGGCCGCCGTACTTGACCGCGTTCGTCGCCTGCTCGTGCATGATCAGCGCGAGGGCCGTGGCGGTGCGCTCGCCGATCTCGGCATCGTCCCCCGAGATCACCACGCGGGCGCGCCCGTTCTCCTCGTAGGCGGCCATGATCAGGCGCATCAGCCCGAGCACCGTCTGGCCGGCGACCGGCGGGGCGCTGTCGGGGGAGTGCGGGCGGACGTATTCGTGGGCCCGGGCCAGGGCGCCGAGCCGCTCGCGGAACGCGGCCACGAAGGGCTTGGCCGCGGGGTCGGTCCGCGCGGTCAGGGCGGCGAGGCCGCCCACCACCGCGAAGATGTTCTTGATCCGGTGCGACAGCTCGCGGATCAGCAGGTCGCGGGCCTCCTCGGCGCGCTTGGCCTCGCGCAGGTCGCGGGTGACGGTGGCGTAGCCGAGCTCGGTCCCGGTCGGGTCGCGCACCGGGAAGATGTTGTAGAGCACGGCCAGGGGCTCGCCGGTGACGAAGTGCCGGAAGGCGAGTTCGCCCTCCCAGAACCCGTCCCGGCGCACCGCCGGCATCACGGTCTCGGCCAGGATCCGGCGGCTGTCGTCGGTGAAGAAGTCGGGCACCTTCTTGGCGCGGGCGGCGGCGAGATCGGGCAGGCCGACCAGGGCCATGGCCGCCTCGTTGAGATGGGTGATCGCGCCCTCGAGGGTGCTGAGCCCGATGAAGTCCTTGGAAGTCTCGACGATCGCCGCGAGCTTGCGGGCCTCGGCCTCGGCGCGCTTCAAATCGTCGATGTCGGTGCAGGTCCCGAACCACCGCTCGATCCGCCCCTCGGCGTCCCGGATCGGCATGGCCCGCCCCAGGGTCCAGCGGTAGTCGCCGCTGTGGTGGCGCAGGCGATACTCGATCTCGTAGGGCTCGCCGGTCGCGAGGCAGTGGCGCCACCGCGCCCAGGCCCTGTCCTGGTCCTCGGCATGGAACACACCGTTCCAGCCCTCGCCGTCGGTGGAGCCGTAGGGGACGCCGGTGAACTCGTACCAGCGGTCGTTGTAGTAGTCGTGGAACCCGTCCGGCCGCGTGGTCCAGACCATCTGGGGCATCGCCGAGGTCATCACGCGGAAGCGGCGCTCGCTCGCGGCGATCTCCGCCTCGCGGGCGGCGACCTGCGCCAGCGTCCTGCGGTGCTCCAGCAGGCTGGAGATCTGGCGCGCCAGCGCCAGCAGGGTCGCGGTCTGCTCCGAATCGAGCCCCTCCGGCCGCGGGACGCGGTCCAGCACGCACAGCGCGCCGAGCGGGATGCCGTGGCTGCCGCGGATCACCGCACCCGCGTAGAAGCGGAAGGCCGGTGCCCCGGTCACGAGGGGATTCTCGGTGGTCCGGGGGTCCGTGGTCAGGTCCGGGATGACGAGAAGGTCGCCGGCCTCGATCGTGTGGGCACAGACCGAGCAATTGATCGGCAGCTCGCGCTTGCCGAGGCCCACCTCCGATTTGAACCACTGCCGCTCGGCATCGACGAGGCTGACGAGCGCGACCGGCGCCCGGCAGACATAGGCGGCGACCCGCACGAGGTCGTCGTAGAGCGGCTCGGGCTCGGAATCGAGGATCGCGAGATCGCGCAGTTCGGCGATCCGGTCGGCGGCGCGCCAGCGCCCGTCGGTCGGTCCGGCTTCCGCGAGCGCGTGAGGTGCAGGCACATCCATGGTCCTGCCCTCACATAGGCGCGCGACGGCCCGCTGCCAAGGAACCGCCGCGGTTTCCTGCCGCAGCCCTCCGGGCCGCGGCAGGGCGCGCGACCGCGGCGCGTCAGGCGGCGCGGGACTCGGTCAGGGTCGGGTAGTCGACGTAGCCCTCGGGGCCCTGGCTGTACCACGTCGCGGCGTCGTCCTTGGCGAGCGGCGCCTTCCTGGCGATCCGCTCGGCGAGGTCCGGGTTGGCGATGAAGGTCCGGCCGAACGCGATGGCGTCGGCCTCGCCGGCATCCAGCGCCTTCTGGCCGCTGACCCCGTCGTAGTCGGCGTTCAGGATCATCGGGTTGCGGAACACGCGCCGCATCGCCGGGGCGATCGGCGGGTGGTCGGCCTTGCCGAAGGTGCCGTTCGGCCCCGGCTCGCGCATCTCCAGGAAGGCGATCCCGGCATCGGCGAGCGCCTGGGCGGCGGCGACGAACAGCGGCTCCGGGTTCGAGTCGTTGCAGCCCTGGATCGCGCCGTTCGGCGAGAGGCGCACGCCGGTGCGCTCCGGCCCGGCGACCTTCGCCACCGCCTCGGTCACCTCGCGCAGGAGCCGCACGCGGTTCTCGACGGACCCGCCATACTGGTCGGTGCGGTGGTTGGTGCCGTCGCGGAGGAACTCGTCGATCAGGTAGCCGTTCGCGGCGTGGATCTGCACCCCGTCGAACCCGGCAGCCAGGGCGTTGGCGGTGGCCCGCTCGTAATCGCCGAGCAGGCGCGGGATCTCGGACACCTCCAGGGCGCGGGCCTCGCTGTAGGGCTTCTTGCCGGAATAGGTGTGGGCCTGGTCGGGCGCCGTCGTGGCCGAGGACGAGACCGGCTTGGCGCCGCCGAGGAAGTCCGAATGGACCATCCGGCCCATGTGCCAGATCTGACAGACGATCTTGCCGCCCTTGTCGTGCACGGCCTTCACGATCGGCCGCCACGCGTCGACCTGGGCGTCGGACCAGATGCCGGGCGCGTAGGGCCAGCCGAGCCCCTCCTGGCTGATACCGGTGGCCTCGGTGAGGATCAGGCCGGCGCCGGCGCGCTGGGCGTAGTACTCGGCCATGATCGGGGTCGGAACGTGCTCGCGGGTGCCGCGGCCGCGGGTCAGCGGCGCCATGAAGATCCGGTTCTTCGCCTCGATGGCGCCGATGCGGATCGGGTCGAGCAGGGACGGCATGGGTTACCTCGTGCTGGTGCGGCGGGGGCCGCGTCCGGGTTTTAATCCGGCGCCGAGGTGGCGCTGCGGCGCCGCGATGCCAAGGTGCTGCGCCGCGGGACTGGCCGTCGCGTGCGGGGGCGCACACGGCGAAACGGGCAGGGCCGGGCTCGCGGAGAGCCCGGCCCCGTCGGCCGATCCGGTCTTCGCGGAACTCAGCTGTGCGCCAGCACGGCGAGCAGCAGCAGGGCGATGATGTTGGTGATCTTGATCGCCGGGTTCACCGCCGGACCGGCGGTGTCCTTGTAGGGGTCGCCGACCGTGTCACCGGTCACCGCCGCCTTGTGGGCGTCGGAGCCCTTGCCGCCGTGGTGGCCGTCCTCGATGTACTTCTTGGCGTTGTCCCAGGCGCCGCCGCCCGAGGTCATCGAGATCGCCACGTAGAGGCCGGTGAGGATCACGCCGAGCAGGCTCGCGCCCACGGTGGCGAAGGCCTGGCTCTTCCCGGCGATGAACTGGATCACGAAGAACAGCACTATCGGCGACAGGACCGGCAGCAGCGACGGGATGATCATCTCCTTGATCGCCGCGCGGGTGAGCATGTCCACCGCCCGCCCGTAATCCGGCCGGTCCGTGCCCTGCATGATGCCGGGCTTGGCCCGGAACTGGCGCCGGACCTCCTCGACCACCGCGCCCGCCGCGCGCCCGACCGCCGTCATGGCGATGCCGGCGAACAGGAACGGGATCAGGCCGCCGAGCAGCAGCCCGACCACGACGTAGGGGTTGGAGAGCGAGAAATCGACGCTGACGCCCTGGAAGAAGCGGTACTGCGTCGGGCTCGCATGGGCGATGAAGTAGTTCAGGTCCGATGTGTAGGCGGCAAACAGCACCAGCGCGCCGAGACCCGCCGAGCCAATCGCATAGCCCTTCGTCACCGCCTTGGTGGTGTTGCCGACCGCGTCGAGGGCGTCGGTCGACTTGCGCACCTCCGAGGGCAGGCCCGCCATCTCGGCGATGCCGCCGGCATTGTCGGTGACCGGCCCGAAGGCGTCCAGCGCCACGATGAAGCCCGCGAGCGCCAGCATGGCGGTGACCGCGATGGCGATGCCGAACAGGCCGGCGAGCGCGTAGGTGCTGATGATGCCTGCCACGATCACGATGGCCGGCAGCGCGGTCGATTCGAGCGAGATCGCCAGCCCCTGGATCACGTTCGTGCCGTGGCCGGTCACCGACGCGTCGGCGATCGACTTCACCGGGCGGAAGTTGGTGCCCGTGTAGTACTCGGTGATCACGACGATCAGCGCCGTGATGGCGAGCCCGATCACCGCGCAGCCGAACAGCGCGGCCGACGTGAAGGTCAGGCCGGTCGAGGTGGTGAAGCTCGTCGAGAAGCCGCCGAGCAGGGTCATGTTGACCGCCGCGATCGCCGCGATGGAGAGCATGCCGGCGGCGATCAGCCCCTTGTAGAGCGCCCCCATGATCGACTGGTTCGCGCCGAGCCGCACCGCGTAGGTGCCGGCGATGGAGGTGAGGATGCAGGCCGACCCGATGGCGAGCGGGTACAGCATCATCGGCTCGAGGACGTCGCGGTTGCTCCCGCCCGCGCCGGAGAAGAAGATCGCGGCCAGCACCATCGTGGCGACGACCGTGACCGCGTAGGTCTCGAACAGGTCGGCCGCCATGCCGGCGCAGTCGCCGACATTGTCGCCGACGTTGTCGGCGATGGTGGCGGGGTTGCGCGGATCGTCCTCCGGGATGCCGGCCTCGACCTTGCCGACGAGGTCGCCGCCGACATCGGCGCCCTTGGTGAAGATGCCGCCGCCGAGGCGGGCGAAGATCGAGATCAGCGAGGCGCCGAAGCCGAGCGCCACGAGGGCGTCGATCACCTCGCGGCTCGACGGCTCGAGATGGGCGGCGCGGGTGAGGAACAGGTAGTAGAGGGCCACGCCCAGCAGCGCGAGGCCCGCCACCAGCATGCCGGTCACCGCCCCCGACTTGAAGGCGACGTCGAGGCCGCCGCCCAGCGAGGTCGAGGCGGCCTGGGCCGTGCGGACGTTGGCCCGGACCGAGACGTTCATGCCGATGAAGCCGGCCGCGCCCGACAGAACGGCGCCGATCAGGAAGCCGACCGCGACCTTGATCCCGAGGAAGACGGCGAGAAGGACGAACAGGACGACGCCGACGAGGCCGATCGTCGTGTATTGCCGCCGGAGATAGGCCTGCGCGCCCTCGGCGATGGCGGCGGCGATCTCCTGCATGCGCTGCGTGCCGGCGTCGCGCCGCATCACGTCGAGGATCGTGACGATGCCGTAGGCGACGGCGCAGAGCCCGCCCGCGATGATCAGGACCAAGGGAATCATTCGACCGTCCTTGTTATTATCGTGCCTGGCGTTGGCTTGTGATTGTCGAGCTTGGCCGCCGGACGACGGCCATGGGACGCGGCGCTCGGATTCGGGGCTTTCCTTCCCAGAACAATGCCTTGATTGCCAAACTTCGCCGGGGAGCGCAAACGCCGCGTCGGCGGGCGACGCCGGGAATCGGGTCTCACGACCCGGGGGCTAAAAAGCCCTCGGACCCGCAATGCTGCATTATGTTGCAGATCTGGTTTCCCGCCAGCCGCTGCACCCGGTTCCATGGGCGCGAGCCCCCTCTTCCGTGCGGGAGAGGGGGCCGAGCGCGGCTCCCGCGAGCGGAGATGCCCGTCCCCCGAACCGGAACATCACGAACGCGATCGGCTCGAGCGGCCGTTAACGTCGCCTTAACCAACCGATATTCTATTTTTGGTTGTATTCGGACGAGGGACTCGCCATGAGCAGCGACCAGGCCGCCAGGTTGGCGGCGACCATCGAGGTGTTGAGCGGCGCGGTCGGCTTCCTGATCGCAGAGCGGGTCGCGGCGCAGCCGGTCACGATCCAGGACGACCTGCTCTGCGTGCTGCAGCGCGCCCTGTCCCAGGCGCCGGGCGCGGGCGGGGACCCGGCCGGCCGCTGGATCCCGGTGGTCGCCGCCGCGATGATCGGCGAGGTCCGGCGCCAGATCGGCCACCCGGTCGGGGATTCCGCCGGCCCGATGATCTCGGGACCGGACGCGATCTGGGCGTCAGAAGTGGCTGAAGGCTCCGGCCGCGAACACGCGCTCGGCGCCATCGCGCATTTCGAAGCGCGGCGGGCCGTCGCCTGAGGTGACGGTGCCGATGGCGGCGACGGCGATCCCGGCCGCCGCGGCCTCAGCCCGGAAATCCGCCAGGCGCTCCGGCGCGACGGTGCAGAGGATCTCGTAATCGTCGCCGCCGGTCAGGACCGCCTCGATCAGGGCGGGGTCCGCCGCGCAGGCGCACCGGGCCGCCTCCGAGAGCGGCACGTCCGCCGTCGCCACCCGGGCGGTGCGGCCCGCGCCCAGCATCTTGGCGAGATCGCCCGCGAGGCCGTCGGACACGTCCATGGCCGCCGAGGCGTGGCGGCGGATGGCCGGCGCGGCGGCGAGCCGCGGGCGCGGGTGCAGGTAGCGGTCGGCGAGTTCGGCCCGCAGCGCCGGATCGAGGCCGGCCGCCCAAGGGGCGTCGCCCTCCAGGCGCATCCGCAGGCCGAGGGCGGCGTCGCCGATCGTGCCGGTAACGCAGATCCGGTCGCCGACCCGCGCGGTGGCGCGCCGCACGATGGCGCCGGTCGGCAGCTCGCCGAACACGCTCACCGAGATCAGCGCGGGGCCGCCGGAGCGCACCGTGTCGCCGCCCAGCAGCGGGCAGCCGGCCGCCTCGGCCGCCGCGCCGAGCCCCTGCGCGAATCCGGCGAGCCAGGCCTCCGTCCAATCGTCGGGCAGCGCCAGGGTCAGCAGGAAGCCGCGCGGGACCGCGCCCTTGGCGGCGATGTCGGAGAGGTTCACGCCGAGCGCCTTGCGGGCGATCGAGGCCGGCGGATCCTCCGCGAAGTAGTGAACGCCCGCCACCACGGCGTCGGCGGTGAGGACGAGGTCGTGGCCCGGCGCGGGCGTCAGCGTGGCGGCGTCGTCCCGGAGCCCGTCGGCGCCCGGCCCCGCGAGCGGGGCGAAGTAGCGGGCGATCAGCCCCTCCTCGGAGGCGCGGGCCGGCCCGGCCAAGACTCAGGCCTTCCCGGCCGACGGTTTCCCAGCCGCAGCTTTGCCGGGGAGCGGCTTGGACGAGCCCGGCTTGCCCGAGGCCTTCGGGGCCCCGACCTCGCCCGGCCGGACCTCCCGGGCGACCCGGTCGAGGACGGCGTTGACGAGGCCCGGCTCGTCGGCCGTGTAGAAGCTGTGGGCGACGTCGACGTATTCCGAGATCGCCGCGGCCGCCGGCACGTCGCGGCGGAACATCAGCTCGTAGGCGCCCGCCCGCAGGATCGCCCGGAGCACGATCTCGATGCGCCGCAGCGGCCAGCCCTGCGCGAGGGCCTGGTCGAGCTTCGGGTCGATGGCGCGCTGCTCCTCGACCGTGCCGCGCAGCAGGTCGCGGAAGAACGCGGTCTCGGCCGGGGGATGGGCGATCCCGTCGACCTCCTGGCCGATCCAGAAGGCCTCGAACTCGGCGAGGGCGTCGAGCACGCCCTTGCCGGAGACGTCCATCTCGTAGAGCGCCTGCACCACCGCGAGGCGGGCGCCGCTGCGCAGGCTGATCTTGGCGGGGGCGCCGGCGGTGCCGGTGCCATTCTCCGCGCCGGTCTCCGGCTGGGTCTCGGGGGTCCCGGTCATGGGTGTATCCGTCATCGCGGGCGCGCGCCTTCGGCCGCACGCTTCAGGGCGAGCACGCCGAGCGCCGCCTCGGCGGCGCCGCCGCCCTTGTTCATCTCGGCGACCCGGGCGCGGGCGAGCGCCTGAGCCTCGGTCTCGACCGTGAGGATGCCGTTGCCGAGCGGCACGCGGCGCTGCACCGACAGGTCCATGAGCGCCCGGGCGCTCTCGCCGGCGACGATGTCGTAGTGGCCAGTCTCGCCGCGGATCACGCAGCCGAGCGCCACCACGGCGTCGTAGGCGCCCGTGTCGAGCAGGATCGCCACGGCGGCGGGGATCTCAAGGGCCCCCGGCACGGTGACCACGGTGGCCTGCGCGTCGGCGGCCGCGATCGCCGCCAGGGCGCCGGCCAGGAGTTCGTCGGCGATCGCGTCGTAGTAGCGCGCCTCGACCACGAGGATCCGGGCGCCGGCGAGCGCCGGGTCGGTGGGCTTGGGCGCCGAATCGGCGCGGGTATGGGCGACCATGGCTCTCGTCCGGCCGGGTTTTCGGGAACGGGCGGGCGGCACGTCGGGCACCCGCACGGGGGAGGACGGTTAGACCGAAGCGGCCGGCGCCACAAGCCGCGCGGGATCGCCCCCGGCCCGCGCCGCGGCCGCGGCGGCGCGCCCTACCCGACCAGCGGCGGCAGCGGCGGGGCCGCGGGGCCGCCCTCCGGCAGGGCCGTGCGGGCGACGTTCATCGTCATGGCGAGCAGCGCGTAGTAGCCGTTGATGCCGGTCAGATCGATCGCCCCCTGCTCGCCGAAGCGCGCGACCAGGGCCGCGTAGGTCGCGTCGCTCACCGCGCGGTTGCGCATCAGCTCGGTCGAGAACGCGTAGGCGAGGGCCTCGTCGGCGCTCATCGTGTCGGGGCGGCGCCCTTCGGCCAGCGCCCGCGCGGTCTCGGGGGCGACCCCGGCCTCGAGGGCGATCGGGTGGTGGATCGCCCACTCGACCGGCTGGCTCCACTCCCGCGCGACCACCAAGATCGCGAACTCGCTGATCCGCAGCGGCAGGACGCTGCCGTAGCGCAGGTACTGGCCCATCCGGCTCGCGCACAGCATCAGCTCGGGGCTGCGCAGGAGTGGCACGAACGGCCCGAAGACCGGAACGCCGCGCTCGGCCCGGAACGCGGCCGCCGCCTCTTCCTGCGCCGGGGACAGGCCGCCGGCCGGAATCTCCGGCATGCGCTCCGCGCTGGTCTGCCCGCTGGCCATGCGTTTCCCCTCCGTGCTCCGGCGCCGACGCGCGGCCCGCTCTGGATTTCCGGTGCCCGTGCGCCTAGACCATTGGGGCTCACCGGCACGCACCGCGCCCGACCGGGCGGCGATCCCTGAACGCCAGCGAGGCTTACGGCTTTGGCCCTCCCCGTCAACGAACGCCGGCGCATCATGCTGCTCACGGGCGCGAGCCGGGGCATCGGCCACGCCACCGTCAAGCGCTTCTCGGCCGCGGGCTGGCGCGTGATCACCTGCTCGCGCCACGCCTTCCCGGAGAACTGCCCCTGGGAGATGGGGCCCGAGGACCACCTGCAGGTCGACCTCGCCGACGCGCAGGACACGGTCCGCGCCGTCGAGGAGGTGCGGGGCCGGCTCGCCGCCGAGGGCGGGGTGCTGCACGCGCTGGTCAACAATGCCGGGATCTCGCCGAAGGGGCCGGAGGGCGAGCGCCTCGGCGCGCTGGCCACCGAGTTCGACACGTGGCAGCGGGTCTTCCAAGTCAACCTCTTCGCCACGATCCTGCTGGCCCGGGGCCTGCGCGAGGAACTGGCCCGGGCCAAGGGCTCGGTCGTCAACGTGACGTCGATCGCCGGCTCGCGCGTCCACCCCTTCGCGGGGGCGGCGTACGGCACCTCCAAGGCGGCGTTGGCGGGCCTGACCCGCGAGATGGCCGCCGATTTCGGGCCGCTCGGCGTGCGGGTGAACGCGATCTCGCCGGGCGAGATCGACACGTCGATCCTGTCGCCCGGCACCGAGAAGCTCGTCGAGCAGATCCCGCAGCGCCGGCTCGGCACGCCGGACGAGGTCGCCAAGGCGATCTACTTCCTGTGCACCGAGGCCTCCTCCTACGTGAACGGCGCCGAGCTCCACATCAACGGCGGCCAGCACGTTTGACCAGATCGGTCGCTTCCTGGAGCGCTTCCGCGCGCACGGCGCTACCGCGCCGGCACCCGGCGGCGCGCCGCGGGCGGGTCGCGCTCGTCCTGGGCTTCCTCGCGTGCGTCGCGCCCGTCGCGGGGGCGCGGGCCGAGCCCGGAATCCGGATCCTCGACCTGCCCTTCAAGGTGCGGGCGCTGCGCGGCTCGCGCAGCGAGGCCGCGGTCTCGGTGGCGACCTCCGGGCTCCTGCCGATCACCGGCGGCACGGCAGGGGCAAAGGCCGGCGCGCAGGGCGGTGGCCAGCAGGCCGGCGACGAGGAGAGCGCGCCGATCGCCGTGGTCTGGGGCGACGACGGCGGTGCCGTGCTCGCCCTCGCGGAGGGCGGCGTCACCGTGCGGCCGATCGGCCGGGACGCGGTCGAGGGGCTGACCGCCGCCGAGACGCCGCGCGGGGCCCTGCCGGGCTCGCGCCGGGCCCTCTCGGGCCCCCTGAGCGCCTATCTCACCGGGCGCACCCGCGCCCCCGACGGCGGCGCGGCCGCCGCGGTGCTGACGATCCGCGAGCGCCAGCCGATGGCGGTGAGCACCGATCCGAAGCCCGTCCCCGTGGCCACCGTGACGGTGCCGGCGGGGGGCGAGGCCGTGTTCGCGCCGCTGCGGCCGCGCCTGCTGCGCCTCGGGGACCGCCCGGCGCTGCTGGCGGCGACGCTGTCCGGCGCGGATGCCGGTGGCCTCGTGCTGATCGACCGGCCCGCCGGCGATCCGGGCGCGGCCTGGGCCGTCGCCGCCCGCACGCCCGCCCAGCCGGGCCCACCCCTCAAGATCGCCGGCATCGCGGATTTCTCCGGATCGGGCGCCACCCAGGCCGCGACGGTCAGCGCCAAGGGCCGGCTCCAGCTCTGGACGCTGCGTCCCGACGCGATCGAGCCCGCCGGCGAGGCCGCGGGCTACGCGGCCGGCGACGGCGATTCGGATCTCGCCGTGACCGTTCCGGCCGGCGGCAGCCCCGAGCTCGTCCTGCCGGTGGCGGGCCGGCCGGAGATCGCCTTCGTGGCGGCCAAGGGCGGCCTGCGCGAGCGGGCGCGCATGCCGCTGCCGGCCCCCGCGGAGACCGGCATCGTCGTCCTCGGCGAGGGCGCGGCGGCGCGGCTGCTCGTCGGCCTCGCCGACGGCCGGGTGGCCGTCGTGGCACCGGACGGGGGCAAGCCGTGACCGCGGGCGCACCGGATTCCGACAGCCGACTGTTCCCGGCCCGGCCCTTCGTGGGCGCGTCGATCGCGGTGATCCGCGGCGAGCGGGTCCTGCTGGCGGCGCGGGCCAACGAGCCGATGCGCGGCGTCTGGACCCTGCCGGGCGGCCTCGTGGAGGCGGGCGAGTCCCTGGCCGAGGCGGCCCTGCGCGAACTGTCCGAGGAGGTCGGCCTGCCCGCCGAGGTGGTCGGCGTGCTCTCGCCCACGGAGATCATCGTCCGGGACGAGGCCGGCCGGGCCCGCCACCACTACGTCGTCCACCCGCACGCCGCCCTGTGGTGCGGCGGCGAGCCCGTGGCCGGGCCCGAAGCCCTGGGCACCCGGTGGGCGACGCTCGCGGAGGTCGCGACCCTTCCGACCACCCCCGGCTTGGTCGACACCCTGCGCGAGGCCTTCGCGCGGGTGGCGGCCCGGGGCATGGATGGAACCACGGACGGGAGCGCGGATCGGCACGCGAACCGCGCGGGAATGCCGGGCGGGGAGCCGACGGCGTGAGGCGCCCCGCGACCCTCCTGTGCCTGCTGGCGCTCCTGGCAGGCCCGGTCTCCGCGCCGGCGCTGGCGCAGCAGCGCTCCGGCCGGAGCGGCGCGCCCGCCAAGGAAGCCGCGAAGGAGCCGTCCAAGGAGGCGCCCGCCCCCGCGGACGTGCCCGCGCCCTACGACCGCGACCTGCTGCGCATGTCCGAGATCATCGGGGCCCTGGCGTTCCTGCGGAACCTCTGCGCGGCCCCGGACGCGGCCGACTGGCCGGCCCGCATGAAGGCGCTGATCGACTCCGAGGGCGTGACCCCGGCCCGCCGCGACCGGCTGGCCGGCGCCTACAACCGCGGCTATCGCGGCTACGCGCTGACCTACCGGGTCTGCACGCCCGCGGCCCACGAGGCGGCCGCACGGTACGTCGCGGAGGGCGACCGGCTGTCGCACGCTCTGGCCGGGCGTTTCGGGGGGTGATGCAGGTACAGCACACATACCGGCGATGCCGGCGAAACATCGGATTTGAGCGCTCGCGTTAACCGATCCGAAATTCTCGGCTGGCCGAGCCGCCGGGACCTGCTTATCATCCATTGCGTCCGCCGGGCCCCGTGTCCGGCGCAATGGAAGTATCCGGCCATGCAGCACAGCTCTCACACCGCCCCCATCGAGGTCGATGTCGAGGAGAAACGCGTCGCGCTGAGTTACGTCTCGGAAGCGTTCGCGGAAGGCTGCCTCGATGGTCTCGACGGCGACTGCATGGCCCAGGCCGCCCTGTTCGCGGCTTTTCAGGAACTCGTGACGACGTACGGCGAAGAAGCCACGGCCCGTTACGCGGAGGGATTCCCGGAGCGCATCCGCGGGGGCGCGTTCACCACGACGCTCCAGCATTGAGCAGGTGAGCGCGGACGGTTGAGGCGCGGGCGGTCAGCGACTACGTCCCGGGTCCGCGGTCCGGCCAGCCGGACCGTTCGCGCCCCGAGGAATCGCCGCCCATGCCCGTCGCCCTGCTGCCGGACCGCGCCCTGGTCACCGTCACCGGACCGGACGCCACGACGCTGCTCCAGGGCGTCCTGACCTGCAACGTCGAGACGCTCCAGCCCGGCGAGGCGCGCCTCGGCGCCCTGCTCACGCCGCAGGGCAAGATCCTCTTCGATTTCCTGGTCTCGCGGATCCCCGACGGCTTCCGGTTCGACGTGCTGGCCGACAGGGCCGCGGACCTCGCCAAGCGCCTGACGCTCTATCGCCTGCGCGCGCAGGCGACCATCGCGGCCGACCCGACCGTCGCGGTCGCGGCGGCCTGGGCCGGCGCGACCCCGCCCGCCGCGGAGGCGCTGGCCGATTCCCGCGCGGCCGATCTCGGCGCCCGTCTCTACGCCGAAGCGGGCGCCTTCTCGGCGGACGCCACCGAGGCCGACTACCACGCGCACCGGATCGCCCTCGGCGTGCCCGAGGGCGGACGCGACTTCGCCTTCGGCGACGCCTTTCCGCACGAGGCGCTGATGGATCAGCTCGGCGGCGTCGACTTCCGCAAGGGCTGCTACGTCGGCCAGGAGGTGGTCTCGCGGATGCAGCACCGCGGCACGGCCCGAACCCGCATCCTGGCGGCCGCCTACGCGGACGCCGCGCCCGCGCCCGGCATCGAGATCACCGCGGGCGGCAAGGTGCTCGGCACCACGGGCAGCGCCGCGGGGAACCGCGGCCTCGCCACGGTCCGCCTCGACCGACTGGGCGACGCGCTCGCCTCCGGCGAGACCCCGCGCGCGGGCGACCAGCCCGTGACGCTGACGCGCCCCGCCTGCGCGACCTTCGCCATGCCGGACAGGGCGGCGAGCGCGGCCGGGTAGATCGCGACGCGCGGGATCGGGCCGCGTGACCGCGGCTCGTCTTGCACCGGCGGAAGGGACCGTCGAGGTGGCCGTGCGGTCGCCGCCGCGACGGTGGCGTTCCGCTCCTGTTCTCGTTACCATCGCCGTATGTCCGAGACCGGCCTCATCGACCATTCCGACGGCTGCCCACGCTGCTGGTGGGCCGGGCTCGACCCGCTCTACGTCGCCTATCACGACACCGAGTGGGGCGTGCCCGAGCATGACGGCCGCGCTCTCTACGAGAAGCTGATCCTCGACGGCTTCCAGGCCGGCCTGTCGTGGATCACCATCCTGCGCCGCCGGGACGGGTTCCGCGACGCCTTCGCGGCTTTCGATCCCGAGCGGATCGCCCGCTTCACCGAGGCGGACGTCGCGCGGCTGATGGCCGACACCCGCATCATCCGCAACCGCGCCAAGATCCAGGGCACCGTCGCGAGCGCCCGGGCGTGGCTGCGGATCGAGGAGCGCGGCCCCGGCTTCGCGCACTTCCTGTGGGACTTCGTCGACGGCCGGCCGGTCCAGGGCACGGCCCGGACCCGCGCGGAGATCGCCACCGAGACGCCGGTCTCCCGGGCGATCGGGAAGGCCCTGAAGGCCGAGGGCTTCTCCTTCTGCGGGCCAACCATCGTGCACGCGTTCATGCAGGCGGTGGGCATGGTCAACGATCACCTCGTCGGCTGCCACCGGCACGGGCCCTGCGCTGCGCTCGGCGGGTCCCGGTGAGCGCGCCGCCGCGCGCGTGGCAGCGCATGCTCTCTGGCCGCCGCCTCGACCTCCTCGACCCGGCGCCCGGGGACATCGAGATCGCCGACATCGCCCACGGCCTCGCCCGGGTCGCGCGCTGGAACGGCCAGACCCGCGGGCCGCACGTCTTCTCGGTGGCCCAGCACAGCCTGCTGGTCGAGGCGGTGGGCCGCCACCTCGCCCCCGGCTGCACCGACCGGGACGGGCTCGAGCTGCTCCTGCACGACGCGCCGGAATACGTGGTCGGGGACATCATCTCGCCGCTCAAGGCCGCCATCGGCGACGCCTATCGCGGCGTCGAGCTGCGCCTGCTCGCGGCGGTGCGCCGCCGCTTCGAGCTGGCCGCCCCCTCGCCCGCCCTCGCCCGGCTCGTGAAGCGGGCCGACCGGATCGCCGCCCACGCCGAGGCGGTGCGCCTCGCCGGCTTCGCGCCGGAGGAGGCCGAGCGCTATTTCGGCCCCTCGGTCGACCTGCCCGAGCCAGTGTCGGCCCTGGCCGGGCCGTGGCCGACCGCCGAGGCCGAGGCGCGATTCCTCGCGCGCTTCACCGCCCTGTCCCCGCCCTGACGGATCTTCGCCCTCGATCCGTCACGATCGCAGGTCACTGGCGCCCCACCATGCCGACCCTCCACGTCTGTCCGCTCTCGCGCCTGCCCGAGACCGTCGCCGCCACGGGCGCGAGCCACGTGCTCACGCTGATCAATGTCGGCACGCCGCTGGAGCGGCCGGCCGTGATCGACGCCGCGAACCACGCCATCATCTGGGTCAGCGACATCGCGGCGGCCCGGGACGGGCACGTTTTGCCGGCTGAAGAACACGTGGCCCGGCTTCTCGACTTCGTCCGGACCTGGCCGCGGGAGAAGCCGCTGGTGATCCACTGCTACGCCGGGATCAGCCGCTCGACGGCCGCCGCCTACATCGCGGCCTGCGCGCTGGCGCCCGAGCGCGACGAGGCGGCGATCGCCGACGCCCTGCGGTCCGCCTCGCCCTCGGCGACGCCCAACGCCCTGTTCGTAGCGATCGCCGACCGGATGCTGGATCGCGACAGCCGCATGGTCGCGGCGATCGCCCGCATCGGGCGCGGCGCCGACGCCTTCGAGGGCACGCCGTTCACCCTCGCGCTGGCGTGAACCGAACGCAGGTGCGAAGTGTGGCGCAAACGCCGCCGCGGCCGTCCAAAACGGTGCGGACCCGGCCGGCGGACTGGCCCCCAGGGTTGTGGCGACCGGGGATCGCGCCGTACAAACACCCCCAAAGGAAGTATCTGGGATGAGTGCGAGCAGACCCGAGGTGGCCCCCGCCGCCGGCGACCTGCCCTTCGAGAAGGCGCTGGAACAGCTCGAGGAAATCGTCCGCCGGCTCGAGCGCGGCGACGTGCCGCTCGACGAGTCGGTGGCGATCTACGAGCGCGGCGAGGTGCTGAAGAAGCATTGCGAGGCGCTGCTGAAGCGGGCCGAGGCGCGGATCCAGCGGATCACGCTGGGCTCAGACGGGCGGCCCGAGGGCGTCGCCCCGCTCGACATGTCCTGAGGCTCGGCGGTCGAACCGATCCCATCCGTTAGAGGTTGATGCCGTGGCGATTACCCCCGAGCAGAGTGCACTTCTCGACCGCGTTCCGTCGCCTTCGGCGCTGCGGCGTCTTCCGGAGTCGGAGCTGCAGGCCGTGGCGGACGCGGTGCGCGCCGAGATGATCGACGCGGTCTCGATCACCGGCGGCCATCTCGGCTCGGGTCTGGGCGTGGTCGAGCTGACCGTGGCGCTCCACCACGTGTTCGACACCCCCGACGACCGCATCGTCTGGGACGTCGGACACCAGTGCTACCCGCACAAGATCCTCACCGAGCGCCGCGACCGCATCCGGACGCTGCGCCAGGGCGGCGGCCTGTCGGGCTTCACCAAGCGGTGCGAGAGCGTCTACGACCCCTTCGGCGCCGCCCACTCCTCGACGTCGATCTCGGCCGCGCTGGGCATGGCGGTCGCCCGCGACCTCGACAACGCCGCCGCCAAGTCGAAGAACCGCCCGCTCAAGCGCCGCAACGCCATCGCGGTCATCGGCGACGGCTCGATGTCGGCCGGCATGGCCTACGAGGCCCTCAACAACGCCGGCGCCCTGCACTCGCGCCTGATCGTCATCCTCAACGACAACGACATGTCGATCGCGCCCCCCGTCGGCGCCATGTCGGCCTACCTCGCCCGCCTGGCCTCGGGCGGCGCCTACCAGTCCCTGCGCGAGACCGCCAAGCAGCTCGGCAAGCTCCTGCCCAAGGCGCTCTACCAGCGCGCCGCCGCGGCCGAGGAATACGCCCGCTCGCTCGTGGTCGGCGGCGGCACCATGTTCGAGGAGATGGGCTTCCACTACGTCGGCCCGGTGGACGGGCACAACCTCGACCACCTGCTGCCGGTGCTCAAGAACGTCCGCGACGCCGAGCACGGCCCGATCCTGCTCCACGTCGTCACCCAGAAGGGCAAGGGCTACGCCCCGGCGGAGGCCTGGGCCGACCGCTACCACGGCGTGGTCAAGTTCGACGTGGTCTCAGGGGTCCAGGCCAAGGCCAAGCCGAACGCGCCGGCCTACACGCGGGTGTTCGGCGAGAGCCTGATCAAGGCGGCCGACGCCGACGACAAGGTCGTGGCGATCACCGCGGCGATGCCGGGCGGGACCGGCATCGACCTGTTCGGCAAGGCGCACCCGGACAAGACCTTCGACGTCGGCATCGCCGAGCAGCACGCGGTGACGTTCGCGGGCGGTCTGGCGACCGAGGGCTACCGGCCGTTCGTGGCGATCTACTCGACGTTCCTGCAGCGGGCCTACGACCAGGTGGTGCACGACGTGGCGCTGCAGAACCTGCCCGTGCGG
>NZ_FOMM01000031.1:0-70319 GCF_900112625.1 Methylobacterium sp. 13MFTsu3.1M2 | reverse complement strand
TGGGCGGGCACGAAGTGCAGGAGGGTGACGGCGTGCCGGCCGATGAGGCGGGCGATGGCGTCCGGATCGCGGTGGGCGCCGGGTGGCGCCAGGACGAGGCGTGCGCCGGTGACGAGGGGCAGGAGGATCTCCCAGACGGCGACGTCGAAGGAGACGGGGGTCTTGTGCAGGATGGTGTCGTGGGCACCGACGCGCAGGTGGTCGGCCATCCAGGCGAGGCGGTTGGCGAGGGCGGCGTGGGTGTTGGCGCAGGCCTTGGGGGTGCCGGTGGAGCCGGAGGTGTGCAGGACGTAGGCGAGCGCGTCCGGGTGGGAGGCTCGGGTGCGGGGCCTGACGGGCCGGGCGCTGTCGTCGTCCGCGTCGGTATCCGGATCGGTGTCCGGATCGGTGTCCGGATCGGCGTCCAGGACGAGGGGCGCTCGCCCTGCGGCGTCGGCGAGGGCGGGGTGTCGGTCGGCGAGTTCGGGCTGGGTGAGGAGGAGGTCGGCCTCTGCGGCGAGGGCGGCGAGGCGGGCTGGGGGCAGTTCGGGGTTGAGGGGGAGGATGGCGGCGCCGGTCCTGAGGACGGCGAGCCAGGCGGCGGGCAGGTCGCAGGTGCGCTCGAGGAGGAGTCCGACGACGCGCTCGGGTCGGGCGCCGGCGCGGGCGAGGCGTCGGGCGATGGCGGTGGCGCGGGCGTCGAGGCCGGCGCGGGTCAGGCTGGTCCGGGCGTCGGTCACCGCGACCGCGTCCGGGTCTTGCGCGAGATGGTCGGCGAAGGCGGCGAGGACGTCGCCGGCGCCGTCCGGATAGGCCCGGGCGGTCGCGTTCGCCGACCCGATCACCGCCCGGTCGGAGGCCGTGAGCGCGCTCGCCGCGTGGAGGGGCCGGTCCGGCGCCGCGACGAGGGCGCGCAGCAGGGCGAGGAACCCGTCGCGCCAGCGCCGGGCGGTGGCGTCCGCGATCAGGCCGGCATCGTACTCGAGCTGGCAATCGATGCCGGTCCCGTCGGCCGCGACGTCGAGGGCGACGTCGAACTTGGCGCTCGCCACGTCGACGTCGATCCGCGCCGCCGCGACCCCCGCGAGGTCGAGGGGGGCGGCATCCCGGCTGGGGCGGAAGTTGAACGCCGCCTGGAAGACCGGCGTGGTCGCGGCGTCGCGCGCGATCCCGGTCTCCGCCACGAGGCGCTCGAAGGGGACGTCGTCCTCAGCCAGGAACGCCATCGCCTCGCCGCGCAGCCGCGCGCAGAGATCGCGGAAGCTCCCGCGCGGATCGAGGCGGACGCGGTAGACCTGCGTGTTGACGAGGAAGCCGACGAGGTCCTGCAACTCGGGGCGGGTGCGGGCGGCGTTCGGCACGCCGACGGCGAAGTCCGTCTGGCCGCCCAGGCGGGCGAGCAGCACCTGCCACGCCGCCAGCAGCGCCACGAAGGGCGGGCACGCCTGCGACCGGCAGAACGCGGCCACCGCGCCGGCGAGGTCGGCGGGCAGGGTGAAGTCGACCCGCCCGCCCGGGCGGTTCGCCAGGGGCTGGCGGGGATAGTCGAGGGGCAGGTCCAGGGCCGGGACGGCGTCGCCGAGGTAGCGGCGCCCGCGCGCGATCGCCGCGGACCCGGCCGCGCCGTCGAACCGGGCGCGCTGCCACGCGGCGAAATCCACGAAGCGCAGGCGCGGGGCGGGCAGCGGCTGCCCGATCCGCGCGGGATCGGCGAGGGCCGCGCGGTAGGCCTGCGCCAGATCCCGGAAGAGCCGCGCCGTCGACCACGCGTCCACCGCGATGTGGTGCATCACCACGAGGAGGACGCGCCCGCCCGCCGGATCCGCCTCCGACAGGACCGCGCGCAGCGGCGGCGCGCGGGTGAGATCGAAGGGGCGGCGGCTCAGAGCGCGCAGCGCCGCGCCCGGGTCACCGTCGAGGGCCGGGACGCGCTCGAGTTCGAACGGCACGTGCGGGTGCAGGATCTGGCGCGGGCCGTCGGCGGTATCCGCCAGCGCCGTGCGCAGGACGTCGTGACAGGCGATCAGGCTCCGGAACGCGCCCTCGAGCGCCGGGACGTCGAGGGGGCCGGTGAGGCGGAAGGCCCGGGCCGAGTGGTAGGCCGGGCTCTCCGGGTCGTAGCGCTGGTGGAACCAGAGCCGCGCCTGCGGGAACGACAGGGGCGCCGGGCCGCCGGCGTGCCGCGGGATGCCGTCGGCCGCCTCGGCGTCCTCCCGCAGCAGGCGGGCGAGGGCCGCGCGCCGCGCCGCGTCGCGCGCGCCGACCCCGGTCACGCGCCCACCCCGGCGAGGCCGGCGCGCTCGGTCTCGCTCAGGCCGGCGAGTTCCAGGCGCAGGCTCGCCGTCTCCTCGATCGCGTCCGGCGGGGCGTAGGTGCCGAGCGCCGCCGCGAGGGTCGCGGGCGTGCTGTGGTCGAATACCAGGCTCGGGGGGATCTCGACCTTGAGCAGCTTGCGGATGCGCGCCGTCAGCTTGATGACGAGGAGCGAGTTGCCGCCGGCCGCGAAGAAGTCGCCCGCGGCCCCGAGGCGCTCCGCCGGGAGGCCCAGCAGCTCCGCCATGGCGTCGGTGAGCACGGTCTCGAGCGCCGTGCGCGGCGGGACGCCCGTGCCCCCGTCCGGATGGGCGTCCGGAGTGGGCAAGGCGGCGCGGTCGATCTTGCCGTTGGCCAGTCGCGGCAGGCTGTCGAGGCGCAGGATCGGGGCGGGCAGCCACGCGGCGGGCAGGGTTTCGGCCAGCGCCGCGAGGAGCGCGGCGGGTGTCCGCTCGGGGTCGGCGACCACGTAGGCCGCGAGTCCGGTCGCGCCGTCCGGCCCTGAGAACGGGCGCACCGCCGCCTGGCTCACGCCGGCGAGGCCCGCCAGCGCGGCCTCAACCTCGCCCGGTTCGACGCGGTGGCCGCGCAGCTTGATCTGGTCGTCGGCCCGCCCGGCGAGCACGAGGCGGCCGCCGGGAAGCAGGCGGGCCCGGTCGCCGGTGCGGTAGAGCCGCCCCGCTCCGAACGGGTTGGGCGAGAACGCGCCCGCGCCGCCGGCCTCCGTGCCCGGAAGGTAGCCGCGGCAGATCTGGGCGCCCCCGAGGTGGAGCACGCCGACCGCGCCGGTCGGCGCGAGCGCGCCCGCCGCGTCGAGGATGTAGGCCTCGCTGCCGGCGAGCACGCGGCTCAGCGGCAGGCTCTCGTCCGGCGGCGCGGTGGCCGCGTCCGGATGCACCAGCACGCCGACGCAGGCCTCGGTGGGACCGTAATGGTTGGCGATCCGCGTCGCCGGCGCCGCCGCCCGGATCCGCCGGACCAGGGCGGCCGGCGTCGGCTCGCCGCCGAGCACCAGCAGGGCGGGCAGCGCGGGGTCCTCGACGCCCTCGAGGAGGGCGGCGAGGTGGGACGGGACCAGTTTCGCGCAGGCGACGGCGTTGCCGCGCAGGAAGCGCGCGAAGGCCGGGCCGTCGGCCATCTCGGCCTCGTCGGCGACCACGAGGCAGGCGCCGAGGCGCAGCGCCGCGAACAGCATGGTGTTGCCGAGGTCGGCCGCCACCGTGGAGGTCAGCGCGAAGCGCCCGTGGCCGGACAGGTCCAGGGCGTCGATGACGGCCTCCGCGTAGGCGCGGATCTGGGCGTGCTCGATCACCACGCCCTTCGGCGTCCCGGACGAGCCGGAG
This sequence comes from Methylobacterium sp. 13MFTsu3.1M2, assembly GCF_900112625.1. NCBI lineage: Bacteria > Pseudomonadati > Pseudomonadota > Alphaproteobacteria > Hyphomicrobiales > Methylobacteriaceae > Methylobacterium > Methylobacterium sp. 13MFTsu3.1M2. The sequence goes on along the minus strand of NZ_FOMM01000031.1, from coordinate 66,684 downwards.
GTGAAGAGCAGGCAGGCCATGTCGGAGGGGTCCCGGGCCTCGGCGGGGTGCCGGGCCTCACCGAGGCCGTCGAGGATCGCCCCGAGGGCGTGCCGGCCGGCCGCGGGGTCGGCCGAGAGCGCCACGGTCAGTGCGGGCCGGGCGAGCGCGATCAGGCGGTCGCGGCGGGCCTGCGGCCAGGCCGGGTCGAGGGGCAGGTAGGCGCCCCCCGCGCGCCAGACCGCGAGGATCGCCACCACGAGGTCGACGGAGCGCGGCAGGTCCAGGGCGACGACGCGCTCGGGACCGACGCCGCGCGCGGCGAACCAGGCGCCGAGGCGCGCGACGCGGTCCTCCAGCGCGGCGTACGACAGGGTGCGGCCGGCGCCGACGAGGGCGGGGGCGTCCGGCGCCGTCGCCGCGTGGCGGGCGACGAGGACCGGAAGGGTCTCCGCCGGCAGGGCGCGGGCGGCCGGGCGGCCGAAGGCGCGCAGGCGCACCTCCTCGCGCGCGCCGACGAGCGGGTAGGTCGCGAAGGGCGTCGCGGCCTTCGCGGGCAGGCGGGCGAGCAGCGTCTCGACCTGATCGAGCAGGGTCTCCAGGGCTTCCACCGCGTAGCGGCGCGGGTCGGCGTGCAAGGTCAGCGCGGCGAGGCGCCCCTCCGCGTCGAGGGCCGGCTCCAGGCAGAGCTCGAACCCGGCGGGTCCGGGCAGGAGCCGGTCCTGCGCGGCCCCCTGAGCCGCGAGCGCGAAGCCGACCGCGGGGCGGCGGTCGCCGCCGGCCGCGTCGAGGGGGCAGAGTTCCTGGAAGGCGCGGTGCTCGTCGAGCCGCGCGGCGAGACCGGCCGCGGCCTCCGAGACGCTGGTCTCCGGCGGGAGGACGAGGCGCAGGGGCAGCGTCTTGGTGAAGACGCCGACCGTGCCGGCGAAGACCGCGTAGTCGCGCCGGCAATCGTGCGCCCAGCCGCCGAGGATCTCCGTCCGCTCGGCGAGGCGCGCCACGAGAAGCCACCACGCGGCCTGGAGCACGGCCTCGGCGCCGGCCGCGGCGAGGTCCGGCCGGGCCAGCGCCCGCGCGAAGGCGTCCGTGACGGCGGCGTCGACGGCCCGACTCAGCCGGATCGCGGCGGCCGGCTCCTTCACCGCGTCGGCGGCCGCCCCGCGGCGATAGGGCAGCCGGAGGGGCGCCGCGCCCGCGCCGATCTGGTCCCGCCAGTAGGCTTGGCCCTCGCCGTCCGCGTCGTCGGCGGCGACCGCCTCGCGCCACTCCGCGTACTGCGCGTAGGTCGCGGTCTCGGGATCGGCGCCGGGTGCCGCGTCGGCCGCGCAGGCGGCCGCGACCTCCGACAGGACGCGGTCGAGGCTGCCGGCATCGACCGCGAGGGCGCTGGCGACGAGGCGCAGCCGCGGCGTCGCGCCCGGCAGGAGGACGGCCGCGAGGGTCTGGCCGCGCTCCGGCGCGAGGCCGACGGTCCCGACGTCTCCCTGCGGCGCGCCGGTATCGAGCGGGATAGCGGGCGCGCCGGCCTCGGCCTGCCGCAGGCCGCGGAAGCCCGGTTCGCGCACGAAGGCGGTCCGCAGGACGTCGTGGCGGGCGGCGACCGCGGCGAGGCCGCGGCGGAGGCGGTCCGCCTCGACCGGCCCGGGCAGGTCGATCTCGGCGACGAGATTCGGCGCGGTGCCGGTCTCGTCGAGGCAGGCGCGCTGCTCGGGGGTCAGCGCCCGGGTCGGCGCCGCCGCGAGGGAGGCCGGCGCCCCGGTCATCGCCGCGCCGGTCATGCCGCCGCTCCCGTGACCGCGCCGCGCTCGACCATGTCGCCCATGGCGACGACGATCCGGCGCGGCCCCTCGTAGGGGTCGCGGGCATGGGCGGCGAGCATGTTGTCGAGCATCACGACGTCGCCGGGGCGCCAGTCGAAGCGCACGGCGATCGCCTCGTAGTGGCGGCCGACCTCGTCCATCACCGCGTCCTCGATCGGCGTACCGTCGCCGTAGAGCACGTCGCGCGGCATCCGCTCCGGCCCCACGAGGCCGAGGAGGTCGGCGCGCACCTCGGGGTCGAGGCAGCGCGGGTGGTGCAGCTGCACCTGGTTGAAGAACGACTTCTCGCCGGTCAGCGGGTGGGTGATCACCGCCGGGCAGCGCGTGCGGGTCTGGAGCGTGTCCGCGTCGAGCCAGGCGAAGTCGACGCCCTCGGCCCGGCAGCGCGCCTCCACGGCCGCGCGATCCTCGGTGTGGAAGAACCGGCGCCAGTCGACGTCGAAGCGCTCCGTGAAGGTGCGGACGTAGATCAGCCCCAGGCGCTCGAAGCGGTCGGCGATCGCCGGCGGCAGCTGCCGGTACAGCGCGCGGCAGTCGACGATGGGCGTCGCGCCGCCCACCGGCGACGGCTGCTGGCAGAAGAACCACTGCTTGCGCGGCCAGGCATGCAGGTGGCTGCTCTCGTTGTGGTAGAGGATCATCTCCCGCTCGGGGTAGGGCGTCGAGCGGTAGGTGTTCTTCCCGCCCTCGTTCTTGGGCAGGTCGCCGTACCCGCCGTAGAGGCCGGGCTGGAGCGCCTCGGCGAAGGCCTCGAATTCCTGCGGGGTCGCGATGCCGAAGCCGCGCAGCAGCAGGCCGGCGTGGCGGCGCAGCTTGCCCTCGACCCAGTCGCGCTGGGCGGTCGCCCAGGCCACCGCGTCGACGTCGGCCGACAGCGGCTCGATCACGAGGGGGAAGTCGCGCCCGGGCGCCAGGGTCGAGAGGCGGGCCGGCTCGCCCGCGGCGGCGGCGGGTTTGCCGGCGCCCAGTCCCTTGAGCTTGTCGAGCTTCGCTTCCAGGCGGCCGGTGCGCGGGAGCGACGGGGCGGTGTTCGACATGACGGGGTCCTCCGGGTCTCGTGAGGGCGGGAGCGCGGGCAGAAGCTCGGGCAGGCCGGGCAGCAGGGTCGGGAGCGGGGCCGCGGGCGCGGCGGCTGCGGCGGAGAGCAGGGCCGCGTAGGCCTCCGCGAGGCGCGCGACGCGTTCGGGGGTGAACAGGGCCGTGGCGAAGACCCACTCGGCCGCGATCCCGCCCCCCGGCGCGGGCGGGTCGAGGAAGAGCGCCATCTCGAACTTCGAGCCGTGCGCGCTGGCCGCCCGGGCCTCGGCCGCGAGCCCCGGGACACCGAAATCGCCGGGCGGCGCGTTCTGCATCACGAACAGGGCCTGGACGAGGGGTGGCCGGGCGCGGGCGCGCGGGATGTCGAGGGCGTCGACGATCCGGTCGAAGGGCAGGGTGGCGTGCTCGAAGGCGGCGAGGACGTCCTCGCGGACGCGCTCGATCAGCGCGGCGAAGGACGGGGCGCCGTCGAGGCGCGCCCGGATCGGCAGCACGTTGACGAAGAAGCCGATCAGCTCGGCCAGCTCGGGGTGCGGCCGGCCCGCGACGTCGGTGCCGACCACGAAGCGTTCGGCCCCGCTCAGCCGATGGAGCAGGGCCTGGAAGCCCGCGAGCAGCACGACGAACGGCGAAGCGCCGCGCGCCCGGCCCAGCTCCGCCAGACGGGCGACCAGCGGCCCCGGCAGTTCGAAGCGGACGGAGCCGCCGGCCTGCGACGGGACCGCCGGCCGCGGCCGGTCCGTCGGCAGGGGCAGCAGGGCGGGCACTTCCGCGAGGTGCCCGCGCCAGAACGCGGTCTCGGCCGCCGCCGCGCGCTCCACGGCCGCCCGGTGCCAGCGCGCGAAATCCGTGTACTGGACGGGGAGGGGCGCCGCCTCCGCGCCGCGATAGGCGGCCCCGAGTTCGGAGAGCAGCACGCCGACCGACCAGCCGTCGCCGACGAGGTGGTGGAGGGCCAGGACGAGGCGGTGATCGTCGGCGGCCAGGCGCAGGAGCCGGGCGCGCAGGAGCGGCGGCACGGCGAGGTCGAACGGCGCGGCCGCCTCCGCGGCCTCGCACGCGGCGACCCGGATCTCGCGGGCGCCCGGATCGAGGCCGGTGAGGTCGTCGACGGGCACGTCGAGGGCGACCGCCTCGGCGATCCGGGGCTCCGGAAGGCCGTCCTCGCCGGTGGGATAGCCGGTGCGCAGCACGGCGTGCCGGGCGACGACCCGGCGCAGGGCCGCGGCGAGCCGGTCGGGCTCCAGCGGGCCTCCGAACCGGATATGTCCGACCATGACGTAGGCGCCGCGCCCGGCCGGGTCGCCGAGCCGCTCGGCCAGCCAGAGCCGCTGCTGGCCGAGCGACAGCAGGGGCGGGCCCGCACGCGGCAGGAGCGCGGGCGCCGGCACCGCGTCGCGGGGCAGCGCGTCGATCCGCGACGCGAGGTCGGCGAGGGTCGGGGCCGCGAACAGGTCGCGCAGCGGCAGGGCGACCCCGAAGGCGGCGCGGACGCGGTCGACGGCGCGCATCGCCAGGAGCGAGTGGCCGCCGAGTTCCAGGAAGCCGCGCCCGCGCGAGACCTCGTCGAGGCCGAGGAGATCGCTCCAGATCGCCGCGAGGGCGCGCTCCGTCGCGCTCCGGGGCCGCTCATGCGGCGACGGGGCACCCTGCGGGCGCCGGTAGAGGTGGAGGGGGGTGAGGTCGCCGGCCGCGAGGCCGTCCCGGCACGCGCCGCGCCGGAGCTTCCCGCTCGTGGTCTTGGGCAGGGTACCCGGCGCCAGCAGGGCCACGAGTTCCGCCGGCTCGGCCAGCACCTCCGCCAGCGCGGCGTCGACCGCGGCGGCGATCTCCGGCGCGCGGGCGGCGGCGCTCCGGCCGATCTCGGCGGCGATCCCGATCGCCTCGCCCGCCGGACCCTCGACCGCGAAGGCCGCGACCCGCCCCGGGCGGAGGGCCGGCACGCGCGCCTCGACCGCCGTCTCCACGTCCTGCGGATAGACGTTGTGGCCGCGCAGGATGATGAGGTCCTTGGCGCGCCCGGTGACGAAGAGCTCGCCGCCGTCCAGGAAGCCGAGGTCCCCGGTCCGCAGCCAGGTCGCGCCGTCGCGGGGCACGAAGGTCGCGCGGGTCGCCTCCGGGTTGTTCCAGTAGCCGCGCGCGACGCAGGGGCCGCTGAGCCAGATCTCGCCGACCGTCCCGTCGGGGCAGGGGAGGCCCGTGCGCGGGTCGACGATCCGCAGGTGCTCGGGCCGGACCGGCCGGCCGCTGCTCGCGAGGGCGGTGCCGGCCTCGTCGGCGACGGCGCGGCCGGCCGCCAGCGCCGCCGGCGCCACGCTCAGCCGGCGCCACGGCGTGCCCAGGGGCTTGGCCGCGACGAGGAGGGTCGCCTCGGCGAGGCCGTAGGCGGGGCTGAGCGCCGTCGGCGCGAAGCCCGCCGCAGCGAAGCGCGCGGCGAAGCGGGTGAGGGTCCGGGGCCGGATCGGCTCGGCACCGCTGTAGGCGACGCGCCACCCGGCGAGGTCGAGCCCCGCCAGCGCGGCGGCGCCGACGCGCTCGCAGGCCAGCCGGTAGGCGAAGTCCGGGCCGCCGCTGATCGTGCCGCCATGCGCGCCGATCGCCTCGAGCCACGAGGCGGGCCGGGCGAGGAAGGCCTGCGGGCTCATCAGCACGAGCGGCGCGCCGGCGAAGATCGGCTCGATCAGCCCCGCGATCAGGCCCATGTCGTGGTAGAGGGGCAGCCAGGAGACGAAGACGTCGTCCGGGCCGGGCGCGATCGCCTCGGCGAGCCAGCGGGCGTTGGCGACGATGTTGCCGTGCGTGACCTCGACGCCCTTGGGATTCGCGGTCGAGCCCGACGTGTACTGCAGGAAGGCGAGGGTGTCGGGCGGGCACGGGACCGGCCGCCACGCCTCCGCCCCGGCGCTGCCGACCGCGTCGACACAGACGATCGCGCTTACGGAGCTGCCCGCGCAGGTCGCCGCCACGGTCTCGCGGTTCGCCCGATCGGTCAGGACGTGGCGCGGTGCCATGTCGGCGATCATCAGGGCGAGGCGGGCCGCGTGGTGCGGATCCCGCGTCTCCGGCGGGAAGGAGGGCACGGCGACGAGGCCCGCGTAGAGGCAGGCGAAGAACGCCACGACGTAGTCCGGCCCGCTCGGCAGGGCGATGAGCGCCCGCGCGCCGGGCTCGGCGTCGCGCTGGAGGCGCGCCGCGAGGGCGCGGACCCGCCGGTCGAGCTCCGCGTAGTCGAGGGACGCCCCGACCGCGCGCCCGTCCGTGAGGAAGCGCAGGGTCAGCCGGTCGGGCGTGGCGTCCGCCCGCTCCCGCAGGATCGCCACGAGGCTGTCGTCCGGCGCGGGCCGGTGGGGCGACGGCGCGCGGTGCGCGCGGCCCACGTGCAGGCTCTCGTGCAGGCTCACGCGCCGGCTCCCGCCTGGCGGCCGCGCGGCGCGGCGGCGCGGTGCTCCACCACGAGGCCGCGCTCGAGCTTCACGACCTGGTCGGCCCGGTCGAACCAGCGGTCGTCGTGGGTGACGACGAGGATCGTCCGCCCCTCGGCAGCGAGCTCTGGGAGGAGCGTCTCGTAGAAGGCCGCCCGGGAGTCGGGATCCTGGTCGGCGGCCCACTCGTCGAAGATCATGACGGGCCGGTCCTCCAGGCAGGCGACCAGGAGGGCGAGCCGCTTGCGCTGGCCCGTCGAGAGATCGCGGGTCGAGAAGACCCCGTCCCGGAGGCTGACGCGGCCGTCGAGGCTGAGGCGCGTCAGCCACGCGCGCGCCTGCGCCTCGCGCGCGGCGTCCGGCCGGCCGAGCAGCGTCTCGAACAGGTGGAAATCGGAGAAGACGGCCGCGACGTGCGCGCGGTAGCCGGCGAGGGCCGCGCCCGCCACCGGGCGGCCGTCCAGGCACAGCGCCCCGCCGGTCGGCGGGTGCAGGCCGGCGATCACCCGGGCGAGGCTGGTCTTGCCGGAGCCGTTGCCGCCGACCAGGAAGGTGATCTCCCCGGGGCGCAGCGTCAGGTCGACCGGGCCGAGGTCGAAGCGGTCGCCGGTCTGCGGATCGGCCCGGTGATGGGTCACGCCCCGCAGGGTCACGGTGGCGTCGCGCCGGGGCGCGGCCGGGCCTGTCCCCGGATCGCCGACCGGCTCGGGCGGCAGCTCGGCGAAGGCCGCCTCGATCCGCCGCGCGCCGACGCGGGCGAGGTTGACGAGCGGCATCGTGTTCAGCACCGCCTCGAGCGGCCCCATCAGGTAGAGCAGGGCGATGACGTACCCGGTCGTCACCGCCGGGCTCTGCGCGCCGGTCCCGGGGACGAACAGCGCGAGCCCGATCAGGGCCAGGAACAGGATGCGGCCCCAGCCCGCCGCCAGCGCGAGGAGGGCGAGGCCGCGCCGGCGGTGGTCGGCGACGCGGGCGATCGCGGTCGCCAGGACCGCGTCGAGGAAGTGGCGCCCCTTCTCCCGGTTGAGGCGCAGCTCCTTGGCGCCGCCGTGCAGCGCCTGGAAATGTCCGACGAGGCGGTCCTGCTCCGCTCCGGCCCGGGCGAGGTGGCGCGTGACGCGGCCGTAGCAGGCGGAGTAGCCCGCGGCCCCCAGGGCGATCGTGAGGGCCGAGGCCAGGAACAGGGGGAACGACAGGTAGCCGAGATAGGCGAGGGTCGCCGCGACCACCGCGCAGTTGGTGACGAGCACGGGCAGCGCCGTGAGGAAGTTGGCGACCTGGTTGGCGTCCTCGGTCACCAGCGCCTGCACCCGGGCGCTCCCCACAGCCTCGAGATCCGCGAACGCGGCGGCCTGGACGCGCGCGGCGATCGCGGACCGGAGATCGGCGAGCCCGCGCTGCCCGAGATCGGCGAAGAGGGCGCGCGAGACGACGAGCGCCGCGCAGGCGAGGAGGGCGGTCGCCGCGAAGGCGGCGACCCGGTCGGCCCGGGCGGGCTCGGACGCGTGGAGCGCCCCGTTGATGAGCACGATCAGGCCCGTCGTGGCGATCCCGCCGACGAGGCTCGCCGCGCCGGCCAGCACGAGCCGGGCGCGGGCGCCCCGCGCGAGGGCGCGCCACAGCGCGGTCCCTGGCGCGGACCCGGGCTCCGCGAAGGCGAACGCCGCTGCCATCACTGCGCGCGGCCGGCTTGCGCCATCGCCACCACGACCTTGCGCGGGCCCTTGAAGGGTGTCCGCGCGTGGGCGGTCAGCATGTTGTCCAGCATCACCACGTCGCCGGACTGCCAGGGGAAGACGACGGTGTGCGCGGCGAGCACGGCGCGGATCGCGTCGAGATCCGCGTCGGGGATCGGGCTGCCGTCGCCGTAGTAGACGTTGCGCGGCAGGTCCGGCTCGTCGACGAGGTCGAGGAGGGTCGCGCGCACCTCCGGCTCGAGGTTCGAGACGTGGAACAGGTGGGCCTGGTTGAACCACACCGGCTCGCCGGTCTCGGGGTGGCGGGCGGTGCCCTGGCAGACCTGCCGGGTGCGGAGGTCGCCGTCCGGCTTCCACTCGCAGGTGATCCCGTGGCCGGCGCAGTACGCCTCGACCGCCCCCCGGTCCTGCGTGCCGAACACCTGCTCCCAGGCCACGTCGAGCCCGTTGCCGTAGTTGCGCACGTACATCAGGCCCCGCTCGGCGAAGCGCGCGCGGATCGGCTCGGGCACGGCGCGGTAGATGGTGCGGCTGTCGGCCAGCGGCGTCTCGCCCCCCTCGGGCGCCGCCTGCTGGCAGTAGAACCAGATCTTCATCGGCCAGTCGCGGGCGTAGGCCTGCTCGTTGTGCAGCGGGATGTGCTGGTGGGGCGGGTACTCGGTCGAGGTGTAGACCCCCTGGGTCACGGCGCTGCGCGGCGTCGAGCCGAACTCGTAGCTCAGGAGGTCGTGGCCGAAGCCCGCCGCGAAGCTGCGGAACGCGTCGGGCCCGTCGAGGCTGAAGCCGCGGAGCAGCAGGCCGCCCGCGGCGTGGAGGTGCGCCTCGGCCGCCGCCCGGATCGCCGGCAGCGCGTCCGCGAGCGCCGCGCCCGCGGCGCCCTCCGGCGGCGTGACCAGGAGCGGCAGAGGACCCTCGTCCCGCAGGGGCTTGGTCACGAGTTCCATCACGGCGTCCTCCATGGTGACATCCCGTTCGTTCGCGCCGCCGGCCCGCGCGCCGCCGATGGGCGGGCGCGGCCGCCTCAGGCCGCGGCCTCGGCCCGCGCGCCGATCCGCCGGCCGACGAGGTCGAGCACCGGCCCCCGCCGCGCGTGGATGAAGAAGTGGTCGCCCTCGAACAGCGCGAGGTCGAAGGGGCCGCGCGTCTCGCGGCCCCAGGCCTCGAGGTCGGCGCGGGCGACGTCGTCCCGCGTCCCGCCGAGCGCCTGGATCGGGCAGTCCAGCGCCGGGCGCGCCGCGTAGGTGTAGGCGCCGCGCAGCCGGAAATCGGCCCGGAGCACCGGCAGCACCAGGGCCATCAGGGCGGGATCGGCCAGCGCCTCCGGCGGCGTCGCGCCGTAGGCGGACAGCGCGTCGCGCAGGTCCGCGTCGCTGCGCGGGCGGCGGAAATACGCCCCGTCGCACACCGCCGGTCCGGCGCATCCGGAGGCGAACAGCGCGCGCGGCGCCGCGATCCCGCGGTCGCGGAGTTCGTGCGCCAGCTCGAAGGCGAGCAGCGCGCCCAGGCTATGCCCGAACAGCGCGTAGGAGCCCGTGACGGAACCGGCGACCTCGTCCGCGAGGCGCCGCGTCAGCGCCCGCGGGTCGGTGCAGGGCGCCTCGCCGATCCGGGAGCCGCGCCCCGGCAGCTCGACGGGCCTGACGTCGACCGCGTCGGGCAGGCCGCGGCGCCACTGCGCGAACACCGCGGCGCTCGCCCCCGCGTAGGGCAGGCAGAACAGCCGGACTCGTCCCGGCACGGTCACGGCCGCGCGCCGCCCGCGTCCCGCTCCTGTGCCTCCATGTGTCGGCGCAGGCTCAGGGGCCGCATGTCGGTCCAGACCTCGTCGATGTAGGCCAGGCAATCGGCCTTCGCGCGCGGATCGCCCACGGCGCGCCACCCTTCGGGGATGTCGCGGTAGCTCGGCCAGATCGAGTATTGCTCCTCGTGATTCACCACCACGTAGAACAGCGTATCTTCGCGATCGAACGCCATCGATGCATCCCGTTCAGGTGAAAGCTGCGAGCAGCCTCGCCAATGAATCAATGAACTTCGCTTGTCGGCGCATAACATGGCCGAAAGATCGCCGGACTCAAGGGCCCTTTTACATATTTGAAATGTTCTAATTTAATTCATTACTGCTCGATCGTCAGAAGTGTTTTCCGGAGACCTTGAATCACTGTGGCGGTTCGCGCTACGCAGTGCGGCCGGCGGGTGCGGCCGGTGGGTGTTTCGTGGTCCGGGGCTTGGCGGGGGACGCGGTCAGTGGCGTGTGCGCGAACCAGCTTCCGGTCGCCTGCGAGCGGTCCCGCCGGGGGGACGCGCGGCTCCCCCGAGGGAGGCGCCGCCCCCGTGCGCCGCGGCGGCGAGGATCGCCGCGCATCCCGGCGCGCACCCCGGCGCGCACCCCGTCGTGCGGACGAGGAGACGATCGGATGACCGCGCGCGCCGCACCGCTCTGCGACGTCATCGGGGTCGGCTTCGGGCCCTCGAACCTCGCCCTGGCGATCGCCCTGGCCGAGACCCCGGCGGCGCGCGGCCTCCGGTACCGCTTCCTGGAGCGGCAGCCGCACTTCCGATGGCACGGCGGCATGCTGCTGCCGGGCAGCGACATGCAGATCTCGTTCCTCAAGGACCTCGTCACGCTCCGCAACCCGACGAGCCCGCTGACCTTCGTGAACTACCTGCACAGCCAGGGTCGACTGCACGATTTCATCGATCTCGGGACGTTTCATCCCAGCCGGATCGAGTTCAACGACTATCTTCGGTGGGTGGCGGACCATTTCGCCGACCGGTGCGACTACGGCGAGACCGCGGTCGCGGTGGAGCCCGGGCCGGGACCGGACGGGACGGTCGAGACCCTGTGGGTCGTCACCCGCGACGCCGCGGGCCGCGAGATCCGCCGCCAGACGCGCGACCTCGCCCTCGCGGTGGGCGGCGCCCCGCACGTGCCCGCCGCCTTCGCCGCCCTGGCGCGCGATCCCCGGCTCTGCCATTCGAGCCGCTACCTCGACCACGTCGACCGGCGCGGCCCGGGCAGCCCGCTCGACCTGTCGCGCCCGGGCGCCCGCGTGGCGGTGATCGGCGGCGGCCAGAGCGCCGCCGAGATCGGCCACGATCTCCACGCCCGCTTCCCGCAGCTGCAGGTCGATCTCGTCTTCCGCGGCCACGCCCTCCGACCGTCGGACGCGACGCCGTTCGTCAACGAGATCTTCCACCCCGACCGCACCGACTTCGTGTACGCGCAGCCGAGCGAGCGGCGGGCGGCGATCGTGCGCAGCTACCGCAACACGAACTACGCGGTGATCGACGCCGACCTGCTCAAGGCGCTCCACGTGATCGTCTACCGGGAGAAGGTCTCCGGGCCGCAGCGCCTGCACCTCCGGCCGCGCAGCGAGATCCTCTCGGCCGTCGGCGACGCAAGCGGGATCAGGCTGCGGACCGTCGACCGCTACGCCGAGGTCGAGGCGGAGCGCAGCTACGACGGCATCGTCCTGGCGACCGGGTACGCGCGCGACCCGAACCCGGCGATCCTCGAGCCGCTCGCGCCCTACCGCGACGGGCCGGACCTGGCGCGCGACTACCGCGTCCCGACCCGCCCCGGCTTCGTCCCGCGCATCTACGTCCAGGGCTACTCGGAGACCTCGCACGGTCTGAGCGACACCCTGCTCTCGGTCCTGCCGGTCCGCGCGCAGGAGATCGTCGACAGCCTGCTCGATCAGGACGGGCACGGGGGCGCGGTCGCCCCGGCGCGCGCGCCCGCCGCCGGCGGGATCCGCGCCTGGGAGCGGCAGGGAGCGCATCCATGAGGCTCGCCGTCCCGCGGACCGGCCGGGCGCGGCGCGCGGAGGCGTGCCGCGGGCGGATCCGCCGCCCGCTCGCCCGAGTCGGCGCACGGGTCGGCGCACGGATCGGCGCATGGGGATGAGCCGCCCGCGCGGCGATCGTCGCGCCCTCCTCGCCGGCCTCGCCGCGGGCGTCCTGGGTCTCGTCCCGGGCGGCTTCGCCGCGTCCCTCGCGGGCGCGTCCGACGACCCGCGGCGCGCGGAGACGGGCGGCGCGCCCGCCGCCCGCGTGGTCGCCCTCGACGGGTTGTTCGCCGAGACGCTCCTCGCCATCGGCCTCGTGCCGGTGGCGATCGCCAACCGGCCGCTCTACGAGAAGCTCATCGCGCAGCCGCCCCTGCCGGACTCGGTCCTCGACCTCGGCCCGCTGCAGGAGCCGAACCTCGAGTTCCTCAGCCTGATCGCCCCCGATCTCATCCTCGCCGCGCCGTGGCAGGCGCAGATCCAGGTCGCGCTGACCCGGATCGCCCCGGTCGTGGCGCTGCCCATCGTCGCGGGCGCGCGGGAGCCGATCGACCACCTCGACGCGCTGACCCGCGACCTGGGGGACCGCGTCGACCGCGCCGCGGCGGCGCGGGCGCTGGTCGCCGGGACCGACGGGGCGCTCGCCGAGGCCCGGGCCGCGCTCGCGGGCCGGACCGGGCGCCCGGTCTACATCTGCCGCTTCCGCGACGACGGGCGGCAGCTGGCCGTCTTCGGCACGCGCAGCACCGTCGGCGCGGTCGCCCAGCGCCTCGGCCTGACCAATGCCTGGACCGGCCGGCAGAGCGGTGCGGGCACGGTGCTCGCCGCGGTCGAGGACCTCGCGGAGGTGCCCGACGCGACGCTGATCCACTTCGACCGCGGCGCCGAGACCGCGCGCGCCCTCGGGCGCCTCGACGACAGCCCGCTCTGGCGGGCGCTGCCCGCCGTGCGCGCCGGCCGCGTGATCCGCATGCCGGTCGTCCATCCGAACGGCGGCCTGCCGTCGGCCGCGCGCTTCGCCCGTCAGGTCGCCGCGGCGCTCGGGAAGGCCCCGGCGTGAGCGCGGCCGGGGCCGGAGCGCGGCGGGCGCGAGCCGACGGGGCCGGGGCCTCGCCGCTCTGGCGCGGGGCGGGGCTCCTCGCCCTCGCGCTGGCGGTGAGCGCCGCGCTGCTGCACGCCAACCTGGCGGCCGTCCTGCCGCCCGGGCAGTGGTGGGCCGCCCTGCTCCACCCGACCGACGGCGACATGCCGCAGCTCGTCCTGCGCGACAGCCTGCTGCCGCGCCTCGCCATGGCGGTCCTGGCGGGCGGGGGGCTCGGCCTGGCCGGCGTGCTGTTCCAGCAGGTGCTCGACAACCCGCTCGCCGAGCCCGGCACCCTCGGCGTGTTCGCGGGGGCGAAGCTCGCCCTGGCCCTCGCGACCCTGTGGTGGCCGGCCCTCCTGATCTACGGCTACGAGCCCGTCGCCGGCGCCGGGGCGGCCCTGTGCACGGGCCTCGTGCTGCTGCTGAGCGGGCGCAGCGGCTACGCGCCGTCCACCGTCATCCTCGCCGGACTGGTGGTCGGGCTGTCCGCCGAGGCCGCCAACCGGATGCTGGTGCTCGCGCATTTCGACGCGCTCTCCGACCTCTACGCGTGGCAGGCCGGCGCGCTGAACCAGAACAACTGGGACGGCGTCCGCGGCCTCGTCCCGCGCCTCGCCCTCGCGGCCCTCGCGGCCGGCCTGCTGGCGCGACCGCTGACCCTGATCGAGCTCGGCGATGCCGGGGCGCGGGGCCTCGGCGTCTCCACCGCCGGCACGCGGCTCGCCGCCCTCGCCCTCGGCGTCGCGGTCGGCGCCAGCGTGACCGGGTATCTCGGGGTGATCGGCTTCGTCGGCCTGGCGGGGCCGGCCATCGCCCGCTACGGCGGCGCCCGCCGGCTCCGCGACCGCCTGCTCTGGGGGCCGGTGGCCGGGGCGGTGCTGCTCGTCCTGACCGATCAGCTCGTGCAGCGGCTGATCGGCCGCAGCGGTGTCCCGACCGGCGCCGTCACCGCCCTCGTCGGCGCGCCCCTGCTGGTCGGCCTCATCCTGGGCCTGCGCACGGCGCGCGAGGCGCCGCCGGCGCCGGGGCCTATCCCGGTACGACTCGCCCGGCCGTGGCCCGCCATCGGGGCGCTCGCGATCCTGGCGCTCGCGGCCGTCGGCCTGTCGCTCACCCTGGGGCGGGATGCCCAGGGCTGGCTGTGGAGCCCCGATCCGGGCGCCCTCCTGGCCTGGCGGGCGCCGCGCGCGCTGGCCGCCCTGGGGGCCGGGGCCATGCTCGCCTACGCGGGCGGGCTGCTGCAGCGGCTGACCGGGAATCCCCTCGCGAGCCCCGAGCTGTTCGGCGTCTCCGCGGGCGCGGCCCTCGTGGTGGTGCTCGTCCTGTTCCTCGCCCCCGGCCTCGGTCCGGCCGCGATGCTGGCCGCCTCCGCGGCGGGCGCGCTCGCGACGCTGCTGGCGATCCTGGCCCTGGGCCGCCGGGCGCGCTACGCCTCCACCCGGATCCTGCTCGTCGGCGCGGCCCTCACCAGCCTGATCGGCTCGGTGATCGCGCTCCTGCTCGCCACGGCCGACCCGCGGACCGCCGCCCTGCTGACGTGGCTCTCGGGCTCGACCTACAACGCCACCGGGACCGAGGCCGGGCTCGCCTGCCTCGGCGCGGCCCTGGTGCTCGCGGGCACGCCGCTGCTCGCGCGCTGGCTCACGATCCTGCCGCTCGGGGCGGAGACGAGCCGGGCCGTCGGGCTCCAAGTCGCGCGGGCGCGCCTGACGGTCCTGTCGGTCGCCGCGATCCTGACCGGCGCCGCGACCCTGCTCGTCGGCCCCCTGAGCTTCGTCGGGCTGATGGGGCCGCACCTCGCCCGCGGCCTGGGCTTCAGCCGGGCCGCCGAGCAGCTGGTGGCGGCGACGCTCGCCGGCGGCCTGATCATGGTGCTGGCCGACTGGCTCGGGCGCGTCGCGGCCTTCCCGTGGCAGTTGCCCGCCGGCCTCGTCGCGACGGTTCTCGGGGGCGCCTATTTCGTCTGGCTGATGCTGCGCCGATGATTCTCTCCCCGCTGAACGCCCTGTTCGTCGGCCCCCTCGAGGGCTACCGGGATCGGATCGTGTCCGCGGAGGATCCGCGCCCCTCCGTGAGGGGCGCCGACCTGCTCGATCCGCGCGTCCTGACCGAACAGCTCGACCGGTTCGCCCGCACCTTCGCGGCGCCGGAGCCCCGCGCCGTCGCGTCGATCTGGGCGAAGCAGCACTTCTCGATGCTGGTGGTGCCCGCGCTCGCCGCCAACATCGTGCTCGACCTCATCCTGCCCGTGGCCCTCGACGCCGTCGAGATCGTCCCGGACGACGGCGGGCTGACGCGGGCGCTCAAGCTGCGCGACCCCGCCGCGGGGAGCGACGGGCCCGGCGGGCAGACCCAGGAGAGGGCGCCGGCGGATCGCTTCGGCGCGCTGATCGACGCGCACCTGGCGCCCCTGGTCGGCGCCCTGGCGGCGGTCTCGGGCGTGGCGCCGCGCGTGCTGTGGAGCAATGCCGGCAACATCTTCGAGTTCGTGGTGCGCCGCACCGAGGGGCTCCCGCAGGCGGGCCGGACCGGGCACGCGGCCGCCGCGAGCGTCCTGACGAGCCGCCGCCGGTCCGGCGCGCCCAACCCGCTGTTCGCGCCGATCCGCTACGTCCCGGAGGCGGGGGACGCGCCGGCGGGCGCGCCGCCGCGTCGGGTGCGGAAGGTCTGCTGCCTGCGCTACCTCATCCCCGACCAGAGCCTCTGCGGCGCCTGCCCCCTGCCGGCACGCCCCGAAGCGGGTCCGGCGGGTACGGACGGCCCGAGGAGGCCCGCATGAACGGTCCCGATGCGCCGGTCGTCGCGCGGCCGCGGGGCGCGCCGACGGCGGAAGCCGCGGGCGCCCCCCCGCTCTTCACGCTGCAGGGCGCGAGCTTCGGTCTCCCCGAACGCACCCTGCTGCATCCCCTCGACCTCGTGATCCAGCCGCGGCAGGTGGTGGGCCTGATCGGCCATAACGGGTCCGGCAAGTCGACCCTGATCAAGCTGCTGGGCCGCCAGCAGGCGCCGACCGCCGGCCGGATCGCGTTCGCGGATCGCGCCCTCAGTGCCTGGGAGGACCGCGCCTTCGCGCGCGAGGTCGCCTATCTGCCGCAGGCGCTCCCGCCGGTCCCGGGCATGACCGTGCGCGAGCTCGTGGCGCTGGGGCGCTATCCCTGGCACGGCGCCCTCGGCCGCGTCGCCGACCGGGATCGTGAGGCGGTCCGGCGGGCGCTCGCCGCCACCGGCGTCGCCGCCTTCGCGGACCGCTTCGTCGACACGCTCTCGGGCGGTGAGCGGCAGCGCGTCTGGCTCGCGATGATGATCGCGCAGGAGCCCGCCTGCCTGCTGCTCGACGAGCCGATCTCGGCCCTCGACGTCGCCCACGCCGTCGAGATCCTCGCCCTCGTGCGCGATCTGGCCCATCGTGACGGGCTCGGCGTCGTGGTGGTCCTGCACGACGTGAACATGGCGGCGCGCGTCTGCGACCGCATCCTGGCGCTGCACTCGGGACGCCTCATCGCGGACGGCCCGCCCGGCACGCTGATGAACCCCGACACGCTGCGCGCCGTGTACGACATCCCGATGGGCGTCATGCCGCATCCGGATACCGGTCGGCCGCTGAGCTACCTGCGCGGATCGTAGGCCGGCGCGCGACGACCAGCTGCTCGCGATCCGGCACGCTCGGACCCAGGGTCCGAGCGCGAATCGGCCGGACACTCGGGTGGCGGCGCGCCGCGGACCTCGTCGCCGCCCGGCGGTGACCTCGTGTCGTCTGGACGATCGAGGCATCGGGAAGAGCGCGGCCGTTGCGGCGGCTCCGACAACGCTGGCGAGGACGGAGGGATTCCGAGACGGTGACCGGCCCCCGCGGGGTGGTCCTGTGTCAGGCTTGGGTGCGATCGGAGTGGCGGCTCTGGGCGGTTTCCTGCCGGTGCGCTTACCGACGGCATTGGTTGAGACGCGGACAGAACCGCCGCGAAGCACCCGGCACCGCGGTCTTGAGATAATAGATTATATACAATAACCCTCCGGATCCGCAGTCTGCGCTTCGGGACGGCGCGCTGCGTGCCGAGGCTACGCATGCAACCCTTCTTCTCGACAGAGGGAATTCACCCCAAGGACGCGTTCCGGCGCTGGCGCGAGACGATCTGCGAGCGATTGATCCCGATCGACCAGCAACCCCTTCACGGGGTTCCGTTTCAGGGCAGGCTGGACGTCACCAGCATCGGGCCTGTGCCGATCTCCAAGATGGCACACACCGCCATGCGGACTGAAGCGACCCCCGACGCGATTCGGCGCTATGGGCAGCCCGACCGCCTCTACGCGTCCATGAAGCTCTCCGGCCAGGACGCCATCCAGCAAGGCGATCGGGAGGCTGTATTCCGGACGGGCGACTTCGTCGTTATCGACGCACGCCCGGCCGTCTGCGAGGCCGACACGGGCATCTCCCTCGTCATCGATCTGCCGCGCGAGCGCTTCGAGGCCATGCTGGGTCCGTCCCGGCTGTACTGTGCACTCACGGTCGGCGCGGACCTCGCGTCCACGACCCTGGCAAACACCTTCCTCCAGGAGCTGGTGCGCATGGGCGATCAGCTCACGCCCGACGCGGCCGCGCGCATGGCGGCGATCGGAACGGACCTGATCATAGCGAGCCTCGCCGAACGGATGGCGCAGGAGGTACCCCGTTCCGTCCACGGCAACGTCACGGTCCAGCGCGCCAAGGCCTATATCGAGGCCCATCTGAGCGACCCGAACCTGGATCCGCCGCAACTCGCCGCCGCGATGGGCGTGTCGCTGCGCCGGCTCCAGGAACTGTTCCACGAGCGCGGCCGGCACATCTCCGACTACATCTGGGGACGCCGCCTGGAGGCGGCAGCCAAGCGCCTGGGCGATCCGGCCTGCGCCCACCTGTCGATCGGCATGCTGGCTTACGGCTGCGGTTTCAGCAGCCAGGCGCATTTCGCGCGCCGCTTCAAGGATCGCTACGGCATGAGCCCGCGTGACTACCGGCAGGCGCACAGCCGAGACACGCAACCGGGCGCGTCCGCGTCCCGGCCGTCATTCTCGTGACCTGAGTGACCGGTTCGGGTCGCTCCCGGAACGGCAGTTCGGGGTGGTCTTCCGCCTGTCCGCTTCTGGGCATCAAGTGCGGGAAAGCCGACCTCGGCTTCCATTCGCGCCCAATCTCGAGAAGCGGCGGACTCCGCCACGATCCGGCGCAGGGGATTTCGCATTGCCCTTCGACTGTGCGCGGCGAACGCGCACCGCGTGCGCTGGCTTGCGGTACCGGTCATCCAACCCCCATTCGCCGAGGGCTGTCGGGCGCGGTAAGGTTGATACCCTGCGGCGGGTCGCATCCCGGTCAGGGCAGGCGACGGTAGACACGGGCGAATTCCGTGCCGCGCCGGATTTCGCAGATGCCGGCTCGGCTGACCTTATCGAATACGCCAAGGGATGACTTCACCGTGCGGCGCGGACCTTCCGGATCGGATTCGCGGCCTTCTGCTCCTCTTGGTAAGCGGCGATAGCCATCGAGCAATTCGGTGTCAGGAGGCCGGCTCTCTCGCGGAAGCAGGCCTGGACTTCCCCGCCGTCGGGCGAGAACTGGCCGCAGTGTTCCAGGTAATCTCCTATGCAGTGGCGCTTCAGGTTCTCCTGGCTCGCCTGTGGCTGGGCAAAGGCCATGTCGGAGACGAGGCCGAGGACAGCGGTGAGGCAAGCGGTCTTCGAGATACTCATGGTCGGCTCCGTAGGGTGAGAGATCTACCGAGGAGACGCCTTCAGGCTCCGGTCATCGCCAAATACGGGATGAGGGTGGCGCAGGCGAAGTTGCCGGCGATGACCAGCAGGATGACGGACTGCATGGCCATGACGGCTCACCTCGTCTGCGCGAGGAGACCGGCTGCGGATGCCGGCGTCAGCATCGGCGCGCAGGCGATGGCGCCGATCACGCTGATGACGATCAGCAGTCGTGCGATGATGGTGGTCATGTCGGTTCCCCCTCGTGGCCGTTCGGGCCTTTGGTTAATGAAGGATTTAAGAGCTCGGCCTTACGCGCGTGTTGCTTCGATTGTTGCGTCGAGCAGGGGCCGGCAGACACCGCTGGCGCGCCCGCTTGCCGACCGCTGTGGGACAAGCGGCGGCCGCAAACTGACACGTGTCGGGAACGGTCAAGCATTCGCTCCGCCGTCCACTCTGCCGAAGGAGGCGGCGACCTGGCCGACCAAGGTCGCCCAGGGCATGTCCAAGGCGGCGTAGACCGGGCCCGCCTCCGGGCGGGCGTTGTCCTTCAGGATCTCGACCATCAGCGTCGCGTAGTCGGACAGGACCACGCCCGCCTGCGCCATACGGAGAAGGCCGGCCTGGCGCTTGGTCTCGCTGAACGTCCCGGAGGCGTCGACAGCCACGTAGGCGTCGAGGCCGCGGGCGACGGCTGTCATGGCCGGGAAAGCCGCGCAGACCTCCAGCGAGATGCCGGCGAAGATCAGCTTCTCGCGGCCCGTGGCCTCGATGGCCCGGGCGACGCGCGCGTCGTCGTAGGCGTTCACCGACGAGCGGTCGATGATCTCGTTTCCGGGCAACGCCGCGACCAACTCGGGGAAGGTCGGACCCCATAGGCTGTCGCGCGCCGTCGTGGTGACCACGATGGGCAGGCCGAGCGCCGTGGCGGCCTTCGCCAGGGCGATCACGTTGTGCTTGAGCTCGCCCGTCGAATAGTCCCGCACGCCCGTCATCAGGCCGACCTGATGGTCGACGAGGACGAGGGCTGCGTTCTCGGCGGTGAGCGGTTCGTAGGCGCGAGCGGTCATCGTATCCTCCTGCTCAAGGCCCGTCGGGGCCGGCGACGAGCAAGAGCTATCGGCTGGACCGACGGCCCAGAAGCCGCAACAATCCGAACCCAGCGTCCATAGGTTTGGACGACGAGGAGGCGGCGTGCTCGACCTGAACGACTTCTTCTACTTCGTGCAGGTCGTCGATCGCGGCGGCTTCACGGCCGCCGGGCGGACGCTGCGCGTGCCGAAATCCACTTTGAGCCACCGCCTCCAGCAGCTGGAGGGCGCCCTCGGCGTCCGGCTGTTGAACCGGACCTCGCGCCGGTTCGGCATGACGGATGCGGGGGAGGACTTCTACCGCCACGCGGTCGCGATGCTCAGAGAGGCGGAGCTGGCGGAGACGACGATCCGCCAGCGCCTGACGGAGCCGACCGGCACGGTGCGGTGCACGGCCGGCGTCGCGACCATGCAGTTCGCCCTGGCGGACATCATCGCGGACTTCCTCGTCCGCCACCCGAAGGTGAATGTCGTGGCCCACGGCGCGGACCGCACCGTCGACATCGTCGGCGAGAATTTCGACATCGCCGTGCGGGCCCATACGGACCCGCTGCCGGACTCGAACCTCGTCCAGCGTACCCTGGCGCCGGCGCCCTGGTTCCTGTTCGCGGGATCGGCATACCTCGACGAGAACGGCGCTCCGGACAATCCGGACGCCCTTCGGGACCATCCGTCCCTGTTCATGATGCGGACCGGGGTCGCGCCAGTCTGGCGGCTGCGGCACGCGAGCCGCGCCGGGGACGAGGCGGTACTGCCGTTGAGCCCGCGGCTGATGGGCGATGACATGGTCGGGCTGCAGCAGGCCGCCATCCGCGGCATCGGCGTGGTCGCTCTGCCGAGCTACATCTGTCGTCAGGCCGTCCGCTCGGGTGCCCTGCGGCGCGTTCTGCCCGACTGGGTCGCGGGCGACTCCACCCTGACGGCCCTCATTCCCTACCGCCAAGGCCTGCTGCCGTCCGTGCGGGCCTTTCTCGACCACCTCGCGGCGGAGTTTCCGAAGGCCGTGCTGCTCTAGGCGCGGGCGATCTCGACGAGGTCGGTCGAGGGTGTGCGGGGCCGGGGCCGGTCGCCATCCGCCGCGAGCGCCACCGGATGCCGGATCCCGGCGTCCAAACGATCGGACGATAGGTCCGAAAATGGCTGCCTTCTCGGCCAGCGTCTGTCGCCACACCATCGGCACATCCACGCAGCGAGGCAGGACATGACAGCTCTCGAGACCATCCACGGGGCCGACGCGCTCAGCCCGAGGCTCGGCGAGACCGTTCTCGGAGAGCCCCACCGCATCGGCTCGAACTTCTCCGCGACGCACTTCTCCGAGGAAGTCTTCGACGGGCGCATGGACCCGCTTCTGATGGTCGACCACTTCGTCATGACGGGGCCGACCTTCGAGCCGCACCTCCATGCCGGCATCTCGGCCGTGACCGTCATGTTCGAGGACGCGACCGGCCACTTCCTCAACCGGGACACGCTGGGCCGAGACGTCGCCCTCGAGCCGGGCGACCTCTACTGGCTCGCGGCGGCGTCGGGCGCAGCGCACGAGGAGAGGCCGGCCGAAGGGGCACGGGTCCACGCCCTGCAGGTCTTCGTCAACCTGCCCGCGCGCCTCAAGGCGCAGCCGGCGCGCGCGCTGCACGTTCGCGCGGCCGACATCCCGGTCCTCGAAGGCCGCGGCCATCGCGTCCGCGTCGTCCTGGGGCAGAGCGGCGACGTTGTCGGCGCGGGTGGCACCCCGGAGGAGATGACACTGCTCGACGGCTTCCTACAGCCGGGCGGCGCCTTCGCCCACGCCCTGCCCGAGGGGCGGCAAGCCTGGATCTACGCCGTGTCGGGGCGCGTGTCCGTCCGCTGCTGTGAGGAGGAGCGCCTCCTGCCGGAGGGCGGCGCCCTCGCGGTGGGCGCCGGTTCCGCCGCGGAGATCATCCTCGAAGCCGCCGAGGCTGCGCATGTCGTGCTGATGGCCGGGCGGCCGATCCGCGAGCCCTTCGTCAAGCGCGGTCCGCTGGTGATGTCCACGGTCGCCGACGTCGAGCGCGCGCTCGCCGGCTACGCCCGGGGCGCGTTCGGCCGCATCCCGGCCTGAGATCCGATCGTCCGACACACGAACCCCGCGCGGCGCCGAGCGACGCGCGGACGGCGGAGCCTTGCCCGGCGGCGGTCGGGCCGATGCACCAGCGGGAACTGCGATGCGCGACGACACCTTCGGCCCCGATCCGGCGCCAGGGACGATCACCATTCCGCTCGCCGACGATGAACGGCGGCGCGAGGACGCCCTGCGGGACCTGTTCGCGCGCTTCTGGGACAACGCGACGGGAGAGCCGCGGGCGGTCTACGACACCTTCATAGCCGGCAGCCCGCGCGCGGACGGCGTCGCGTTCGACCCTGTGGACGAGGCCGGCATCCGCGGCTGGTGGGTGCGCCCCGCGGATGCCGCGCCCGGCCAGGCGATCCTCTTCCTGCACGGCGGCGGCTACGTCCAGGGCACGGCCGCGGCCTATCGCGGCTTCGTCAGCCAGATCGCGAGCCGGGCCGGCGTCGCCGCGCTCGCCATCGACTATCCTCTGGCGCCGGAGGCGACGCTGCCCGCTGCCCCGGAGGCGGCGCTGGCTGCCTGGGATTGGTTGATCGGCCAAGGCTACGACCGGATCGCCGTCGTCGGGGACTCGGCCGGGGGCGGGCTGAGCCTCGTCACCCTGGCGAGCCTCGCCCTGCGCGCGCGCGGCCCTGCGCCGGTGGCCGGCGTCGTCTTCTCGCCCTGGACCGACCTGACGCTGTCCGGCCCCTCCATGAACGACCCTTCGGTGCAGGACCCGCTCATCGGCCGTGCGTACCTGCAGGACTGCGCGCGCAAGTATGCCGGCGCGCGCGATGTCCGCCACCCGCTGGCTTCACCGCTCCTCGGCGACCTGCGCGGATTGCCCCCGCTCCTGATCCAAGTCGGCACCGACGAGCGCCTTATCGACGA
Source organism: Methylobacterium sp. 13MFTsu3.1M2 (assembly GCF_900112625.1). Lineage (NCBI taxonomy): Bacteria > Pseudomonadati > Pseudomonadota > Alphaproteobacteria > Hyphomicrobiales > Methylobacteriaceae > Methylobacterium > Methylobacterium sp. 13MFTsu3.1M2. The sequence goes on along the minus strand of NZ_FOMM01000031.1, from coordinate 44,082 downwards.
CGCGACGCGCTACGCCCGGCGCGCCGAACAGGCTGGCGTCGCGGTGTGGCTGGAGGTCTGGGAGGGCCTGCATCACGTCTTCCAGCTCGACATCGCCCACCTCGACAGCAGCCGCCGGGCCCTCGACCGAGCCGCCGCCTTCCTGCGCCGCGCCTCCGCATCCTGACCATCGCCGCTCTCGAAGAGGACATGTCCGCCATGCCCACCCGCGCCCCCATCCCGGATCAGGCCTTCGACGTCGTCATCGCCGGCGGAGGCTCCGCGGGCGCCGTGCTCGCGCGCCGGCTCAGCGAGAATCCGAACCGGACGGTTCTTCTGCTGGAGGCCGGACCGGCCTACGCGCCGGGGGCGTATCCGGACGTCATCGCGAACGCGAACCGGGTCGGCGGCGACGCGGCGCACGACTGGAGCTACCACACCCAGGACCGCTCCGGCCTCGGCCACGACGTGCGCGCGATCCGCGGCAAGGTGCTCGGCGGCAGCTCCGGCGTGAACGCCGCGGTCGCCATGCGGGCGCGGCCGTCCGATTTCGCCCGCTGGACCGCGCGCGGTCTCGACGGCTGGTCGTGGGACGAGGTGCTCCCGGTCTTCAGGGCACTGGAGAACACGCCGGCCGGCGACGACGCTCGGCGCGGGCGCTCCGGGCCCTTCCCGATCCGCCAGCGCACGATGGAGGAGATCACCCCCTCCATGCGCGCCTTCGTGTTGGCCGCGGAGGCGGCCGGCCTGTCCCGCATCGCCGACTTCAACGGCGTGGAGCAGCACGGCGTCTCGCCCTACCCGCTGAACGTGGTCGAGGGCCGACGCGTCAACACTGGCATGGCCTACCTGACTGAGGAGGTTCGGCGCCGACCGAACCTCGCCATCGTCGGGGGCGCCGAGGTCGACGCCGTGCTGTTCGACGGCCGGCGGGCGCGCGGCCTCCGGCTTCTGGGCGGCGCGACGGTGGAGGCCGGACGAGTGATCCTCTCGGCCGGGGCATTCGGCAGCCCCGCCATCCTGATGCGGTCGGGCATCGGGCCGGCGGCGCACCTGCGCGACCTCGACATTCCCGTGCTGCAGGACGCGCCGGTCGGCGAGCGGCTCAAGGAGCATCCGTTCTACTACAACGTCTACGCGCTCAAGCGGGAGGTGCGGGCGATGGACCCGGTCGCGGGCGCGATCATCTGGACGCGGTCGCGTGAGGCCGCCCCGGACGAGTTGGACCTTCACATCTCGGGGACGCACATCTTCGATCCGGCGCAGAGCCCGACCGGCGGGGCCATCGTACTGGCCTGCTCGGTCACGCTGCCGAGGTCCGTCGGCTCGGTTCGGCTGGCGAGCCGCGACCCCCGCGCCATGCCGCTCATCCGCTACAACTTCTTCGAGGACCCGGCCGACCTGAGGCGCATGTTGGAAGCGGTGCGCCTGTCGCGGCGCATCGGCCGGACGGCCCCGTTCAGCGACGTGGTCGCGGCGGAGCTGTATCCCGGTCCCGATGTCCGTGACGACGACGCGCTGCGGCGAGCCGTGCTCTCGGCAGTCGACGGCTACGCCCACCCGACCTCCTCCGTCCCGATGGGCGGCCGCGACGACCCGTGGGCAGTGGTCGATGGGAGCGGGGCGGTGCGCGGGGTGGACGGCCTGAGCGTCGTCGATGCCTCGATCATGCCCGACATCGTCTCGGCGCCGACGAATGTGACCACGATCATGCTCGCCGAGGCGATCGGCCGGAGGTTCGGCTAGAGCCGTGCCCGATCGCGTTGCAATCGGGCACGGCTCTAAACCTTTGTCTTGACGCGCTCTCTTACGCCGAACCGGTATCCACTTCGGCGGAGAGCGCTCGAGCGCTCGGCCAGGGGACGGCCGAAGTCGGGACGCCGCCTTCGAGAAGCCGGGCCGCACGCCTCGGCACGTCCGCCCCACCGCCTCCCCCGGCTTCACACGAGAACGGTCACAGACATGGCGTGCTCGACCTCGAAGCGTCTTGCCCCAACCCGCTCCCGCACGGGAGCGGGGGGCATGGCGCGGCTGTCTCGAACGAGGCGCCTTCCTGACCGTCGCGATACGGTCGGAAGCGGCGCCAGCCGCATGACCGGCCGCGCAGACCCTCGCAGAGGGTGCTTGCGCGGACGGCGTCCGCTACAATCGGCGCTTCCGGCAATGGAAAAGGGCGATCCAGGCATGGGCGACATCACGACGGTAGCAAAGGCCTTCTTCGACGCCTGCGAGACCGGCGGAGGCTGGGAGGCGTGCGCGCGCTACTGTGCCCCGCATGCGACCTTCTCCGCCCAGGCCGATGCCCTGGCCGGCGTGACCTCCCTGCGGGACTACACGGAGTGGATGAAGGGGCTCCTGACCTTCATCCCCGACGGTCGGTACGAGGTGCGTTCCTTCGCGACGGACGAGGAGCGCCGGAACGTGACGGCCTACGGGGTCTTCCACGGGACCCACACTGGCGAGGGCGGACCCTGCCCGCCCACGGGCAAATCCACGTCGACCGACTACGTGTATGTCATGCAGTTCGAGGGGGACCGCATCATCGGATTGACGAAGATCTGGAACGACGCCCGGGCCGTGAGAGAGCTCGGCTGGGCTTAGCCATCGCAGCGGCGAGCCTCGTCTTCCGCCGAACAGCGTGACGAGGCCGCCCGACAGATGCGCATCGCGCGGACGAGCTTCCTGGCCTGCCGCTTCTCGCAGGTCTCCGTGACGGCACGACCGGCGACCTTGACCATGAAGTGCCCATCAGCGGCCTTCTCCTCGGTGACGTGAGACATGCCGGCGGTCTCCTGTCGTTCGGGGCTCGGATGTCGGGCGGCCCATCTCCGGGGCTGGGTCGGGTGCGGCAAGGGCCCGTGCGCGGGTGCCCAGGATTGCCTGGGATCGCAGTTGGACAGGCGGGTTCGCCCCGCAACCCGCCTTCGTGATCCTGCGTCAGGAGCCTTCGCCTCACCGACCGGAGGCGCCGCCCTGGGCCGCGACTTCAGAAGCCGCCCGGGCGAGATCGCGTTCGAAGCGCGGGTCGTGGAACAGCGCCTCGGCGATGACGGCCGCGGCGATTTTGCCGGCTTCGAGGTCGGACGGGAAATGGGTGCCGGCGATCACGCGGTTCTCCCCGTAGGTCTCGGCGAACGCGAACAGCGCTTGGCGCTTCTCGGGCACGAGGCGCGACAGAACCGTGGCCGCGAGATACCCGAACGTGGCGTGGCCGCTCGGGTAGGACGTGCTGTCGGAGCGATGTCCGAACGTGGCGAGGTCCGGCTTCACCGTGTAGGGCCGCGGCCGCGCGATGGCGGCCTTCGCCGCCAGCACGGCGAGTTCCCCGTCCTGGAACACACTCTCGATCAGCGCCGCGGTGTCCGGCATCGTCTCCGCCGTGAAGGCTGGGCCGAGCACACCGGTGAAGCGGTCGAGGGTGCACGGCAGGTTCGCGGTGATGCGCCGCTCGTCGTCGGGCGTGCGGGCGCGGACCGCGGCCTCCACGGCCTGCATGTCGGCCTTGGCCGATTCCGAGCCGGCTTCGGGCGGGGGCGGCAGGACGCGCTGCAGCGCCATCGCCGCCGGGTCGACGTAGGTGCTGTGGAGCGTCGCGGCGGTGACGGGCAGGGCAAGGGAGAGGAGCACGGCCAGCGTCGCGGTGAGCCGCCGGCCGCCCCGGCCGGAAATCCGATCTTTCACCACTCCTCCTCAAGCCGTGTCAGGTCTCAACGCTCGCAGCCACGCCGCCGGGCCGCCCCGGGGCTCCTCCGGGGCTTCTCCGGGATTGTCTCGGGCAGCAGCGTCACGAGCACCCCGAGTGCGACCGCCGCGACGGCGGCGCACGCGAGATAGGCGGCATCGAACCCCGCCTGCTGGACCAAGGTTCCGGCGATCACGAACGACAGCGAAGCGCCGGCGCCCTGCACGGTCCCGATCAGGCCGTGGGCGGCGTTGTAGCGGCCGGTTCCTCGGGTGATGTCGGCTATGACCAGCGGCTTCACCGCGCTGAGCAGGCCGGCACCGACGCCGTCGAGGCACTGGACCGCGATCAGCCAGTACGGGTCGCGCCAGACGAGATAGAGCAAGGCGCGCACGGGCAGCGCGGCGAAGCCGATCACGAGCAAGGGCTTGCGGCCCCAGCGCTCGGCCCGGCGGCCGACGATGAGCCCCATCGGCACCATCACCCCCTGCGCGCCGACGATGCAGACGGAGACGATGACGGACGACCAGTCCGGGCGCGCCTGTCCGATCTCCTGGGCGACGAGGGTCAGCAGCGGCGCGTTGGCGAAATGGAAAAGCCCTACGCAGGCCGCGAAGACCATGAGCGGCCGGCAGGTCAGCAGGGTCCGCCACCGGGCCGGGGCTTGCTCCCCCTCGCCGCCGCCGCGAGCCCGGCGCGCGTCGATGGCATCGCGCGGGATGGAGTAGAGTGCCGCGGCCGAGACGATGGCGCAGGCCGGGACCAGGAGGAACACCGCGCGGTCCGGGAACAGCCAGCCGACGAGCCCGATCAGCACGGCGATGGCGACGTTCCCGGTCCGCTCCAGGGCGGCGTTGCGGCCGAAGCGCCCGGCGATCCGGTCGGATGGGAACAGGCCGAGCGTGAGCGTCGCGATGGCCGGGCTCAGCATGCCCCCGACGGCGGCCAGCACGCAGGAGGCCGCGAGCACGGGCCAGAAGTACGGGAAGAGCGCGACGAGGAGCGTGGCCAGCGAGAGCGCGACCAGGGCGCCGAGCAGGATCACGCGCTTGTCGCGCACCGCGTCGATGGCGGTCCCGATGGGCGTCTGCACCACGATGCCGACGATGCCCGACACCGTGCTGACCAGCCCGACCGAGGCATCATTCCAGCCGCGGTGCACGTAGAGGTAGACGTTGAGGTAGGGCTTGATCGCCCCGTTCACGTCGATGAGCAGGAGGTTGAGGAGGTCCAGGGACCTGGAGACGGATGGCCGTCGCGAAGCGGGCGGCCGCTCCCCCTCGCCGATGTCCTGCTCCATGCGGTCCGCTCCCCTTTCAGCCAACCTAGAGCGGCGCGGTACCGAACCGAGGTGACCCCGCCCCGAATGAGCGTGACCGCCGGTAGAGGCGCTCCGGCCCGGCGACCGCGGCGCCGACCCACCCGAAGCCCGCGACCGTCCCGGCCTGCCGGGTCTCGAATGCCGCCCGCGACCTGTCGGGCCCGGCGCCGTGACCCGCGCACCGCCGTCGTTCACCCCGCCTTCGGGCCAGCGGCACCACCGCCTTCGACGCGTGGCGCGACGGCGAGATCCGCCGCATCGAGGCACCGCGTCGCGATCGTGAAACCCGTCTCCGTGAGTCCGAGGGCTTCCTCGGCAAGCTGAGGCGCGCCGAGGACCGCGCGACCTCCGCGCGTTTCGTGGCGGAACATCCCACCGGGCCAAGCGCCGCGCCCGACATCGCCCCGACCACCGGCAACCCCGATCACCGACCCGCCAAGCACCGGCTCTCGGGCTCAAGCCGGGAAGGCGCGCAAGAGGTCCTCCGCCCCGTAGGGCTTCTTCACCACCGGCACGGCGGCGAGGTCTTCCGGAATGCGGAAGCCGTCGCCGTAGCCGGTGGCGAACGCGTAGGGGATGCCCAGTTCGAACAGCCTGCGCGCGACGGCGATGCTGGTCTCGGAGCCCAGGTTGACGTCGAGCAGGGCCCGGGCCGGCGGCGCCGCGTCGATCAGCCGGAGCGCCTCGCGCGTCGACGAGGCCATGTCCACGTTCGTGGCGCCGAGCGACGTGAGCAACTCCTCGGCCTCCAGGGCGATGATCATGTTGTCCTCGACGACCAGCACGGACCCCGCGAGACCGCGCAGCGCCTCGGCGTGAACCGCCCTGACAGCCTTCGGCGCGGCGCGTGAGGCGTTCTGGACGAAGGCCGGGGGGATGGTGAAGCGCGCCTCGACGCCTGCCAGTTCGTAGCGCACCTCCGCCTCGCCCTTGAGCTCGTACGGGATCGACCGCTCGATGATGGTCGTGCCGAAGCCGCGCCGGGTGGGCGCCCGCACGGCCGGGCCGCCGGTCTCGCGCCATCGGATCACCAAGTGGTCGAGGGCGTCCCGCTCCCAGCGCAGGTCGACCCGCCCGAGGCTGTCGCAGAGCGCGCCGTACTTGGCCGAGTTCGTCATCATCTCGTGGACGACCAGGGCGACGGTCGAGAACGCCTGCGGCTCCAGCAGGACGTCGGCGCCGTCGAGCACGACCCGGCCGGCCTTGGGTCCGAGGTAGGCGCCGGCCTCCAGCATGACGAGGTCGCGCAGGGATCCCGGTCCCCAGTTGCTCGAGGTGATCTGGTCGTGCGCCCGGGCGAGCGCCTGGATGCGGTCGCCGACCGTGTTCGCGAAGGCGCTGTCTGCCCCGTCCGCCGGCCGGCTCTGGGTCACCACCCCGCGGATCAGGTTCAGGATGTTGCGGACCCGGTGGTTGAGCTCGGCGATGAGGAGTTCCTGACGCTCCTGCGCGACCTTGCGCTCCTTCTCGGCGGAGTCGGTGAGGCGCAGGATCACCTCGAGCAGGGTGATGCGCAGGGCCTCGGCGGTCCGCATCTCGACCTCGGCCCAGGGGAGCGAGCGCCCGTGCACGGTCTCGCGCCACGCCTCGAAGCTCTTGCGCGGGGTCAGGCGGACGCCGTTCGGCCCCGGAGTCGCGGGCTTCACCGGGTTGCCCGCCCAGGTCACGGTCCGCGAGACCTCGCGCCGGAAGTAGACCAGAAAATCCCGGGGCGTGCGCGACACCGGGATGGCGAGCATGCCGGCCGCCCGCTCGGTGAAGTCGCGGCCCGGTTCGTGGACGCGCCCGATCTCGTCGGTCGCGTAGGCCTTGCTCGCAGCCGTGCGGTTGAGGAAGCGCACCAGGCCGGCGAACTCCTCCGCGGTCGGGGTCGAGCCCTGGAGCGTGATCTCGCCGTTCACCCACAGGCCGATGCCGTCGCAGGGCAGGATCGCCGCCAGGTCGTCGAGGAAGTCGGAGAGGCTTTCCAGGTTGGTGCCGCCGGTGGCCAGAGCGCCCAGCAGGCGGTTGTGCAACTCGCGCGAACGGACCTCGCGCTCGGCGTCGGCCTGCCGCTCGCGGGCCTCCAGCAGCCAGGAGAACATCTGGCCGAACAGCTCGGCGCCGGTCCGGCGCTCGAGCGAGATGTGGCGCGGCTCGGTGTGGTGGCAGGCGAACAGGCCCCACAGGCGACCGTCGCGCAGGATGGACACGGACAGCGAGGCCGCCACGCCCATGTTGCGCAGGTATTCGAGGTGAATCGGCGAGACCGTCCGCAGGGTCGACAGCGACAGGTCGAGGGGCTGGCCGGCCGGATCGCGCGGGGGCAGCACGGCGGCGCCGGTGTCGTCGACGTCGGCGATGATGCGCAGCCAGTTGCGCGCGTAGAGGGCGCGGGCCTGTTTGGGGATGTCGGAGGCCGGGTAGTGCAGCCCCAGGTAGGGAGCGAGGCCGGACCGGGCCGCCTCGGCGATGACCTCGCCCGAATGGTCCGCGGCGAAGCGGTAGACCATAACCCGGTCGAACCCGGTCAACGCCCGCATCTGGCGGGCGGCCTCGCGGCAGAGGGGGTCCAACCCCACGGTCTGCTGGAGACGGGTGACCATGCTGCGCACGAGGTTGCCGGCGCTGAGGTGTTCGGTGGCGCTCGGCTCGGCCTCGATGACGATGGTGTCCCCGGACCGGTGGAGGGCCACGTCGAACGGCTCGCCGCCCGGCACGAGCCGGAGGCCGAAGACCCGGTCGACGGCGTCCGGCCCGCGCAGGGTCTGCAGGTGCCCGCGCAGGGTGTGGATGGCCTCGCGGTCGAGGACGGCATCGAGGGGCAGGCCGAGAAGTGCCGCCGCACCCTGGCCGAGCCAGGTCGCGACGTTGTCCGAGGCGCGGGTGACGATCCAGTCCGGGGAGACCCCGATGAGGAAGCCGAACCCCTGCACCGCGCCGAGGATGTGGATGGGCTCGCGGTCGCAGGACGAGAGGTCGATCTCCGGCGTCGGTTGCGACGCGTTCAACTGGTCCATGGGCCCACGATGCTGCGCGCAGGCAAGGGTCCGGCTGCGGTTCGGATATTGTCTTCGCAGATCAACGCGGCACGGCGCGCGGGCGTTGCAGGACCGGCCTATGCCAGCACCCACGATCCTTTCCTTCGACGCGTTGCCGCGACCTCGGGATGCCCGGAGCGTGGAACCGCTCCGGGCGGCCGGATCAAACCTTGCCGGTGAGCTTGTCGGCCACGTGCTTGGCGCCGTCCTTGACGTTCCCGGTCGTCTTCTGGGCTTCGCCCTTCAGCTCCTGCGCCTTACCCTCGGCCTTCAGCTTGTCGTTGCCAGTCGCGCTGCCGATGCCCTGCTTCACGTTGCCGACGGCCTCATTGGCCAGGCCCTTGATCGTGTCGGTGGTGCTGCTCCTGGCGGTTCTCCTTCGCGACCAGGCCTTCGCGACCAGGCCTTCGCGACCAGGGCGGCCACGGGGATCGGGAACGGCTCTCGCCCGGGCGCCGTTCCGCGCGGCTGGTCACGGTCACGGGAGGGTCCTGACGCGTGCCCAGCGGGTGCACGGATCGACGCGACGGCCAAGTCTCGACTGCCCGGTGGAGAAGGGCGCTCCGCGCGAGTGGGATCCGCTAGGGATGTGCCTTCGCCCTCGTGCGCGCGCTCCTGTTCAGTGCGGCTCCTTCGGACGCGACCACGCCCATGTCAGCCGGTGCCGAAGCCGGCGTACCCGCCTGGACGCCACCCAGACGGAGCAATCCGACGCGCACGCCGGGTGACATCATCCCGCCTCCGGATCGCAGGCAGCACGACGGCACCGGCGCGGCGTGGTTCTCGGAGTCGGTACCTACGCTGAAGATCTGGCGACCCGGGCAGTCAGGTCTCGCAGAGAATGCTGCCGAAGCAGGATGCGACGGTTCGGTCGATCACATTTGCTCGGACGGAGCTCTTCGCAAGCGAGCCAGGAAGCAGTCGTTCCTCCGCTCAAGCTCAAATCACACGCCGTCGTGAAGATCGGACGCGCCGAGTGGGCATTCCTTCTGCTGTTGGCCGAGCCAGTTTCCGCGGGGAGAAATCAAAACTCGACGTGCGGAAAATCGCTGTCACTTAAGCGACTTAGATCGTATTGAGCGGTGCTGGCGGAGACGGAGGGATTCGAACCCTCGATACCCATTTCTGGGTATGCTCATTTAGCAAACGAGTGCCTTCAGCCGCTCGGCCACGTCTCCGGCGCTCTGGCTCTAGAAGGTCGGATCCGGCGGGTCAACCCGATCCTGGCGGGCGGCGGCCACGCGGCGGCGCTCGACGTGCTTGGCGACGCGCAGATGCCGCGAGATCGCGTAGTTCATCGCCGTCAGGAAGCCGTAGGTGCCCCGCACGAAGTGGCGGCGGCCGAGATAGGCCTTCAGGAAATTGCCCGGCAGCTCGACGAACACCCGCCAGGTCGGGATCACCACGCCCCGCGACTCCAAGTCGTCCGCCTGCTGGTCGGAGTAGCGGTTTAGCTTGTCGAGCTGGTCGCCGAGCGAGCGCACCGAGAAATGGTGGATCACGCCCCGGAGTCGGCCCGGCTTCACCCCCGGTTCCAGCGCCACCCGGTCGTGGACCGGCGAGGCGGCGTAGCGGCCCTTGTCCTTCCGGTAGAGCCGGACCGGCGTCAGCGTGTAGGCGAGCGGGTGCGGCCGGCCCTCGCCGGGGAAGATCTCGGCGATGCCGATCCGCCACGCCGGCCGGCGCGGCTCGCCCGCGGCCCAGAGGCCCCGGATCTCCCGGGCCAGCTCCGGCGGCACCACCTCGTCGGCGTCGAGGTTCAGGAGCCAGACGTGCCGGCACTGCTCCTCTGCGAAGCGCTTCTGCGGGCCGTAGCCCGGCCAGGGATGGTGCAGCACCCGCGCGCCCAGCGACTCCGCCAGGGCCTGCGTGCCGTCGGTGGACCCGGAATCGACCACCACGAGGTCGTCGGTCAGGCCGCGGACCGCCCGAAGCGTCGCGCCGATCCGGTCCACCTCGTTGTGGGCGATGATGAAGACCGACAGCGGCAGGGGCCCGTCGGGTCCCGGGACCGGCCTGGGGGCGGCGGCGCCCTCCGGAGCGCGGCTCACGCCAGCCAGTCCGGCACCCGGTCGAGGGCGATCAGGGCGTCGACGTCGAGGCGCGGGCGGACCACCGCCGCGCGGTCGCCCCGCACCAGAACCTCCGGCACCAGCGGCCGGGTGTTGTAGGTGCAGGACTGCACCGCCCCATAGGCGCCGGCGCTCATCACGGCGATCAGGTCGCCGGGCCTCACCTCCGGCATCTCGCGGTTGAGGGCGAGGTAGTCGCCGCTCTCGCAGACCGGGCCGACCACGTCGGCGACGAGGCGCGGCGTCTCGGGACCCGGCTCGATGACCGGCCGCAGGCCGTGATAGGCCTCGTACAGTGTCGGGCGGATCAGGTCGTTCATCGCCGCGTCGACGATCACGAAGGTCCGCCCCTCGCTGTGCTTCACGTAGAGCACCCGCGTCAGCAGGATCCCGGCATTGCCGACGATCATCCGGCCGATCTCGAAGACCGGCCGCAGGCCGAGGGGGGCGAAATGCGGCCGGAGGGTCGCCGCCAGCGCGGCCGGGTCCGGCGGCGGCGCGTTGTCGTCGCGGTAGGGGATGCCGAGGCCGCCGCCGAAATCGATGTGGCGCAGGGGATGGCCGGCCGCCAGCAACTCCCGGGCGAGGCCGGCGAGCAGCCGGGCCGCGTCGGCGAAGGGCGCCAGATCGGTGATCTGGCTGCCGATATGCATGTCGACGCCGTGCACCGCGATCCCCGGCAGGGCGGCCGCAGCGGCGTAGACAGCCGGCGCCCGGGTGATCGGGATGCCGAACTTGTTCTCGTACTTTCCGGTGGAGATCTTGGCGTGCGTGCCGGCGTCCACGTCGGGGTTCACCCGGACCGAGACCGGCGCGCGGAGGCCGAGGCCCACCGCCACCTCGGACAGGACCGCGAGTTCCGGCTCACTCTCCACGTTGAAGCAGAAGATGCCGGCCCTCAGCGCGGCCTCCATCTCGGCGCGGGTCTTGCCGACTCCCGAGAACACGATCTTGCCGGGGTCCACACCGGCCGCCAGGGCCCGCTGCAGCTCGCCGCCGGAGACGATGTCCATCCCGGCGCCCCGGGCCGCGAGGGTCCGCAGGACGGCCTGGTTCGAGTTCGCCTTCATGGCGAAGCAGACCAGCGCGTCGTCGGCCGCGAACGCCTCCGCGAAGACGCGGAAGTGCCGCTCCAGCGTGGCGGTGCTGTAGCAGTAGAACGGTGTGCCGACCTCCGAGGCGAGGCCGGTCAGGTCGACATCCTCGGCGTGCAGGCGGCCGTCGCGATAGTGGAAATGGTGCATCTCGGCCGTGTCTCGTCGCCGTATCTCGTCCCGCCGGAGCGCGGGCTGTTTCCCGTGAAACACCCCGCCGCAAGCCGCGGCGGGCGCGCGCCGGTGGCGGGGTCCGACCGAGTCCGAGCGGGGTCACCGGGCGCGCGGCACCGCGACGACGTGCCGGCCTCCGCCCTCTAAAGCAGCGGATCCAGAATGAAAGGCTCCTTCGGCACCCGGTAGCCGCGCCGCGCGCCGCGGCTGGTCTCGACCGGCGCCTCGGTGCCGCCCGGCGGGACCGCCGCCGCGGAGAGCTCGTCGCCGGCGCGCACCGAGGCCGGGTCCGGCTCCGGGGCGCCGCCACCGAGGCCGACCGAGACCGGCAGCGTCCGCCGCCCGGTCGGCGCGTCCGCGCTGGCCTGCGCACCCGCCCGCGGGGCCGCCGTCTGGGGCGGCTCCAGTGCACCCCGCCGCCCGCAGGCGGAAGCCGCCAGGGCCACGAGGCCGGACACGGCGAGGAGTTTCAGGGCGGGTTTCGACAACATCGCGCGAGGGTCCGGCGGGCTCGGCACCGGCACGCGAGGGCCGGCGGGAGCGCTACCTTAGCCGTTGCCGCGTCCCGGCGCGAGCGCCCGTCCGCCACAGGCCGGCCGCGGCGCACGGTTGGGGCCCGTTCCCGCGGCTCCCGGCCCGACCTCGACAGCCGGGAGGCGTCAGCCCCGCCGCTCCTTGCCGCCCTGCGAGCCCTGCCGGTTCTTGGCGGGGGCGTTCTGCTGCTGCTCGGCCTCGTAGGCGTCGATCGCCCGGCGGCAGTTCTCGCTGAGCTTCTTCCAGTTCTTCTGGAAGCAGGCATCGGTGGCCGGATCGTCGGGGGCCAGGTTGCCGCAATAGGTCAGGTAGTCCCCGGTGCAGTACTTCTTCAGGGTCTCGTTGCCGCGCTTCGTCTGCTGCGCGGCTGCCGGCAGCGTCAGGGCAACGGCCGCCGCGACGGCGAGGACGATCGGCTTCAGGCGCATGGGTATCCGTACCATCTGTCGAAGTTGTGATGCAGGGCGGGTCGGCGATGCGATGATGCCTTTGCGTGGTCGAAACAAGGCAGTCATCGCAGGTTTTCGGTTGCGTTCCGGTCGCCAAACCCCGTTTCGGGGGTGGATCGGCTCAGACCCGCTCGGGTTCCGGCATCGCCGCCGCGGTCCGCGGCATCCGGCCCGGGGCCGTGAGGGCCTCGGCGACCTCGACGATTCGCCGGCGGAGATCGGCGTTCTCGCGCTCGATGCCGGCCTGCCGGTCCGGCGGCAGGTTTCCGGCCCGGTCGTGGCGTTCGTTCTGGCGGTCGGCCACGGTCAGGGCCAGAGCTTCCTCGGCCGCCTTCAGGCTCGCGCGCAGGTCGTCGCGCTCGGCCGCCAGCGCGGCGGCGTCCGGTGCCGGCGCCGCGCCCTGCCGGAGCGCCAGGAGACTGTCGAGCAGGTCGGCATGGGCGTCCTCGAGAGCCTGGAGCGTGGCGAGGCTCGCGCTCCCGTCCTCCCGCGCCAGCGTCAGCTCGGTCTCCAGCTCCCGGGTCTTGGCCTGGGCCTGGGCGATCTCGGCGTCGCGGGCAGCGACGTCGCGCGCCAGGGCGGCGACCCGCATCGTCCCGGCCCCGATCGCCGCCATGTCGGACTGCCGCCGCGCCTCGACGGTCTCGACCCGGCGCTCCAGGCGGCGCTGCTGCACGGCGAACTGGGCGCGCAGGAAGTCCCGCTCGGCGGCGATCTCGGCCGGCGACAGGGGCAGGCGCGCCTCGGCCCGCCGGCGCTCCAGGCGCGCGGCGCGGGCATTGAGGGCCGGCAGCAGCAGCAAGCCGCACAGGCTCGCCGCCAGGAAGCCCAGCGCGAAGATCATCACCGTTTCGATCACGAGGGTGCAGCCCGCGCATCCGGCCGGAAAACCCGACCCAACTCCACTCTAGCCCAGGTTGGCCGCGAGGGTGAAATCCTGCGGTGCCGGTCAATCAGAACGCGTTCCGACGCCCTCGCGGATCCGATCGGATCAGAACGGGTTCCAAGTCGGCTCACGGGTGAACTTCAGATAGCCGACATTGATCCCGAGCCGCGCGCCGACGCCACTGCGGATCGGCACGACGATGACCCGGTCGTTGACCACCGCGGTCATCCCGAAGCCGCCCACCAAGTAGGCGGAGCCGTCGACGCCGGCGAAGCGGCGGTACAGGTCGCGCACGTTGGGCAGGTTGTAGACCAGCATCATGGTGCGGGCGCCGTCGCCGCCGACATCGAAGCCGAGGGACGGGCCCTGCCAGTAGATGCGCCGCTTGCCGGCGTTGCGGGTGTAGAGCGTGCCCTCGCCGTAGCGGACGCCCGCCACCACGGCGCCGCCGCCCTCCTGGCCGAGGATGTAGCCGTTGGGCTCGCCCCAGCGCCGGCCCGCCTCCTCGACGGTGAGCGCGAGGCCGCGCGACACCGTACCGAAGAACCGGTGGCCGGATTCCACGATCTCGCCGGGACGGAAGGTCTCGGGCGTGTCGAGATCCTCGCCGGCCGCGCGGGCCGCGCTCGCGGCGCCGAGGAGGGAGCCGCTGAGGGGCGCACCCAGCGCCAGGCCGAGGCCCGCGCGCAGGAGGGTGCGGCGGTCGGTGCCGCGATCGGTGCCGCGATCGTCTCGTGCCGTCATCGTTGCCTCCTCGCCCGGTTCGATTAACGGTTCGTGCGATGGACCTGTGCCGCTCTGTCCCGCCGGGCCGGCAGAGGCCGCGCCGGGCGGATGAGTCGGACCAGCTTCTGAGGGAATCCGCAAGATGTGGTTAACGCGTCCTGACCCCGCAGTCCGCATGGCCGGGCGGTCGGGCGCGGGCGTCCCGCGGGCGGCGCTCACGCTCGCGCGGGCGGTGGGGCTGTCAGCCGCGCTGTCAGCCGCGCTGGCGGCCCTGCCGGCGGTGGCCCCCGGCCGCGCCGCCGCGGAGGAGGGCCTGACGGCCCGGACGCGGATCGAGCTGCTGACGCTCAACGGCTTCGACCCGGTCAGCTACTTCCTGGAGGGCGGGCCGCAGGCCGGTCTGGCCCGGTTCGAGCTGTCCTGGGGCGGCCAGGTCTGGCGCTTCTCCAGCGGCGCCAACCGCGCGGCCTTCCGGGACGACCCGCCCGCCTACGCGCCGCGCCTCGGGGGCTACGACGCCGCCGGGATCCTGGATGGCCGCTTGGTGGACGCCGATCCCCTGGTCTTCGCGGTGATCGACGAGCGCCTCTACCTGTTCCGGGATGCCGGGCGCCGCGCCCGGTTCCTGGCGGAGCCCGGCCTGGCCCGGCAGGCGGAAGCGGCCTGGCCGGCCGTGCGCCGCCTGCAGGATGTCCCGCCCGACGCCTCGCTCGACGCCTCGCCCAACGTGCCGCCTACGGATGCGCCGCGCTGAGCGCCGCCGCCGGCCGGTCGCTCGCGCGGGCCGGCAGGGCGAGTCGCGGGGCCAGGGCAGGGTCGCCGAGGGCCGCGAAGGGCCCGTTGCGGTGATCGGGCCCGTGCTGGCCGTAGCGGATCGGGCCGCCGCCCGGCACCACCACGCAGCCCCCCGCCGCCGCGACGATGTGGTCGCCCGCGGCCGTGTCCCATTCCATGGTCGGGCCGCAGCGGACGTAGATGTCGGCCTCGCCTGCGGCGATCAGCCCGAACTTCAGGGCGGACCCGACCTGGCGCGTCTCCACCACCGGCAGCGCCGCCAGGCAGGTGGCGGTCTCGGGATCGCCGTGCCGCCGGCTGCCCAGGGCGACGAGGCCCGTCCCCGGCGCCGCCCGCGCGCGGACCGGACGCCCGGACCCCGGCCGGCCCGCGATCACGGGGCCCTCCAAGGTCGTAGGGCCGGCCCACCAGACGCGGCCGAGGCCGGGGGCGGCCAGCGCGGCCGCCACCGGGCGGGCGCCAGACACCAGCGCGATGTTGACCGAGTAGTCCGGCGTCCCGGCGAGGAAGTCGCGCGTGCCGTCCAGGGGATCGACGAGGAAGAAGAGATCGGCGGGGCGGGTCGCGTCGCTCTGGGCGCGCTCCTCGGCCACGACCGCGATCCCGGGGAAGCGCCCGGCGAGGGCCTCGACGATCAGGTCCTCGGCCTCGACGTCGGCAGCGCTGGAGGGTGAGCCGTCCGGCTTCAGGGCGTGCGGGCAGGGGCCCCGGTGGTAGCGGCGCAGGATCTCCCCCGCCGC
The DNA here is from genome assembly GCF_900112625.1 of Methylobacterium sp. 13MFTsu3.1M2. NCBI lineage: Bacteria > Pseudomonadati > Pseudomonadota > Alphaproteobacteria > Hyphomicrobiales > Methylobacteriaceae > Methylobacterium > Methylobacterium sp. 13MFTsu3.1M2. The sequence goes on along the minus strand of NZ_FOMM01000031.1, from coordinate 28,610 downwards.
GCAGGCGATCTCGGCGAGCGCCGCGGCGATCCGCTCACGCTCCGATCCCGAGATCGTCACCGCGCCCGTCATGATGCCTCCCGACACCGCCCTGAATGCCCGAGCGGGGGGGGAATGTCGACGGCCACTGGCCGGAGCGCCGCCTCATCGGCGCTCCGGCAGCTCCCGCGCGGCGGCCGGCATCCGAACCGTCCGCCGGATCCGCGCCAGCAGGGCCTGGCTCCGGCGGCGGTGGCGGCGCAGCTCCGCCGCGAGGCCGCGCGCGTCCGGGAGGCCCACCGCCTTGGCGATCTGCTGGGACGCGGTCTCGGACGGTTCCGCGGCGGGATCGGTCATCACGAGCCGCTGCCACTGGTAGACGGCGTCGAGGAAGCCGTAGGTCTCGGCGAGGGCCTCGCCCGCCGCCGCGGGCAGGAGGCCGCGCGCCGCCGCCTCGCGGAAGAGCGACTCCGCGCCGAGGCCGATGCAGCCGGGCCAGTCGCGTGCCTGGCTCAGCACGATGGCCTGGGCGAGGAAGTCGAGGTCGAACAGCGCGCCGGGGGCGAGCTTCAGGTCGTAGGGGCCGGCATGGCCCCGCTCCCGCGCGACCAGGGCCCGCATCGCGCCCGCCTCGGCGCAGACGGCGGCGGTCTCGCGCGGCTGCCGGAGGATCCCGGCGATCGCGGCCGTGACGTCGGCCGCCAGGGTGGCGTCGCCGGCGACGACCCGGGCACGGGCGAGGGCCATGTGCTCCCAGAGCTCCGCCTCGCCGCCGTGATAGGCCGCGAAGCCGCTGAGCTGCACGGCGGGCGGGCTGTGGCTGCCGTAGGGCCGCAGCCGCAGGTCGACCGCGTACAGCCGGCCGCGCCGCGTGGCCGTGGTGAGCGCCGCGAACACGCGCTGCGCCAGCCGGTTGTAGGCCACCACGGCGTCGAGGGGGCGCCTGCCGTCGCTGGTGCGGTTCTCCGGGTCGAAATCGTACAGGAACAGGAGGTCGAGGTCGGACTCCGCGCTGAGCTGGCGGGATCCGAGGCGGCCGAGCGCCAGGATGCAGCAGCGGCCCGCCGGCACCGCGCCGTGGTCCAGGGCGAACCGGCGCTCCTCCGCCTCCAGGCTCAGCGCCACCGTGGCCTCGGCGATCGCCGCGTAGGCCTCCCCGGCCTGGCGCGGGGTGAGGATGCCCGACAGCAGGCGGGCCCCGGTGACGAAGGCCATCTGCCGCGTCGCGTCCCGGCAGCGGTCGAGGCTCTCCTCGTGGCTCGCCGGCTGGCCCAGGAGCGACCGGTACTGCGCGCGGACCTCGTCGGGATCCGTGGTCGGCGTCACGAAGTCGGCGTCGAGCACGGTGTCGAGGACGTGCGGGCTCAGGCCGACCGTGTCGGCGAGGCGCGGCGCCGTCCCCAGGATGTCGGCGAACAGCAGGCGCAGGCGCTCGTGCGAGCGCAGGATGGCGAGGAGTTCGGCCACCGCGGGCATCCGCGCGAAGGCCCGGTCGAGGGCGAGGAGCGCCGCGTCGGGGTCGGCGGTGCCGCCGAGCGCGCGCAGCAGCGCCGGGAGCATCTCGGCGAGGATCTCCCGGGCCCGGCCGGTCCGCAGGGCCGGGCGGCGCCCGAGATGCCAGCCCTGCACGGTCTCCCAGGCCAGGGGCGGGTCCCGGAACCCGAAGGCGCCGAGCCGCGCCAGGGTCTCGGGATCCGGCTCGCTCTCGCCGAAGACCAGGGCGGTGCCGTCGGCGCCGGCGTCCGGCTCCGCCTCGAACAGCAGGGCGTAGTGCGCCTGGACCCGGCCGGCATGGTGGAGCAGGGCCGCCTCGAAGGCGGGCAGGTCGGGGAAGCCCGCGAACAGGGCGAGCGCGGTCAGCGCCTCGGTCCCGGTGGGCAGGCGCTGGGTCTGCTCGTCCCGGATCATCTGGATCCGGTGCTCGAGGGTGCGCAGGAACGCGTAGGCCGCGGAGAGCTCGTCCCGGGCCCGCCCGTCGATCCAGCCCTCCGCGACGAGCTCGCCGAGCATCGCCACGGTCCGGCGGCCCCGCAGGGCCGGCTTGCGGCCGCCGAAGACGAGCTGCTGGGTCTGGACGAAGAACTCGATCTCCCGGATGCCGCCGCGGCCGATCTTGATGTCGTGGCCGCCGACCGCGATGGTCTCGTGGCCGCGGACCATGTGGATCTGCCGCTTCAGGGCGTGGATCTCGGCGATGGCCGGGAAGTCGAAGTGTCGGCGCCAGATGAACGGCGCGAGTTCCGCCAGGAAGGCCTCGCCGGCCGGGATGTCGCCGGCGATCGGCCGGGCCTTGATGAAGGCCGCGCGCTCCCAGTTCTGGCCGAGCGTCTGGTAGTAGTCGAAGGCGAAGCCGGTGGAGAGCGCCACCGCGGTCGAGCCCGGGTCTGGCCGCAACCGGTAGTCAATGCGGTGGACGTAGCCGTCCGCGGTCCGGTCGGCCAGGAGCTTCACCAGCCCCTGCGCCAGCTTGACGAGGAAGGGCTTCGGATCGCCGCCGGTCGCCGCGGCGGCGGGCTCGGCCTCGTAGAAGACGACGAGGTCGATGTCGCTGGAGTAGTTCAGCTCGCAGCCGCCGAGCTTGCCCAGGCCCAGGACGATCAGGCCCGACCCGTCCTGCGGCGCCTCCGGATCTTTGGGCCGGTACCGCCCGGCCGCCATCCCCTGCCGGAGGAGCGCCTCGACCGCCCCGCTCACCGATGCGTCGGCGAAGGCCGACAGGGCGCCGGTCACCGCGTCGAGGTCCCAGCGGCCGCCGAGATCCGCCAGGGCGACCAGGAGGGCGTGGGCCTCCCGGTTGGCGCGCAATTGCCGGCCGACCTCGGCAAGGTCGGGATTCGCCCCACAGGCGGCGCTGACGGCGCGCTGCCGCGCGATGATGTCCCGGCTCGCCGCGTCCGGCGGCTGATCCAGCAGGGCGACGAGCCGCTCGGGCGACCGGGTGGCCGCCCGCCACAGGAAGGGGGAATGATCCGCCAGGCCCAGGAGCAGCTCCCGGCAGGGCGGTGTCAGGAAGCCGGCCGGCAGCGCCGGCGCGAGCTCGGCGAGCCGGGCCCCCGCGGCGTCCGGGTCGGCGAGCCCGAGCCGGGGGCGCAGGCGCGCGCGCAGCGTCTCGGCTGGCTTGGCGGCCGCTCCCTTCGCCGATCCGTTCGGGAGACCGGTCTCATCTCTCATGCCGCATCCTCCCTGGCGCGACGGGGCCGGCATCGTAGCCGACCGGGCCGCCCGTGTCCGGTCCGGCGCGCATGGCTTGCGGCGCCCGCCGCGCGTTCACGATGCGGCCAGGACCGGGCAGCGGCGACGCGTTCGCGGCCGCGCGGGCCCGGAATCGGGGGCCGTCCCGGCCTTCCGTCCGATCCGGTAACGCTTTTCAAAGCCGACCGTGGCGTCTATCCGTGCGGACCGGTCGTCGCCCCCGGTCCGGCCCGCGGGCCGCGCGGGATCCCTTCGGGCGACTCGATCGCCGCAGGGGCGGCCGAGGACCGGGCGACCGAGAACCGGGCGGCCGGGAACCGGCAGCCCCAATCGGGGCCCCGGCCCGCAGACGTCCGCACCTCAGATCCGCCCGCCCGGAGCGCACCATGTCCTCCCCGACCTCGCCCACCCTGACTCTCGACGGCCTCGACCTCGCCGCCCTGCTCTGCTCCCGCGTCTGCCACGACGTGATCAGCCCCGTCGGCGCGATCGTGAACGGGCTCGAGGTCCTGGAGGACGACCAGGACGAATCGATGCGGACCTTCGCCCTGGAGCTGATCGGGAAGAGCGCCCGTCAGGCCTCGGCGCGGCTGAAATTCGCCCGCATCGCCTTCGGGGCCGCCGGCTCGGCCGGCGCCTCGATCGACCTCGCCGACGCCGAGAGCGTGGCCAAGGGCATGTTCTCCGACGACAAGACCAAGCTGACTTGGAGCGCCCCGCAGGCCCTGTTCCCGAAGAACAAGGTCAAGCTCCTGCTCAATCTCGTGATGGTCGCCACCTCGGCGATTCCCCGGGGCGGCCTGATCGACGTCGTCGTCTCCGGCGACGGCGAGGCGCCCACGCTGGTGCTGAAGGCCAAGGGCTCGCACGCCCGCATCCCGCCCCACGTCGAGGAGCTGATGGCCGGCAGCCCCGAGAGCGGCACCGTCGACGCCCACGGCATCCTGCCGTTCTACGCGGGCCTCGTGGCCCGGGCCGCCGCCATGGATGTCCGCTTCGCCATCGAGGGCGATGAAGTGACTATCACCGCCACGCCCGCAGTGATCGACGCGTCCGAAGACTCCGATGGAGAAGCTTCGGACACGGCGCTGGCGTGAAACTCTGAAAAAGGTGCCGCGCGGGGCCGGGATGGAAACGCTTCCCTAACCCCGCGCGAGTAAGTAGGTTGCGCGAGACCTTCTCCGCGTAACGAGTAGCGCCTATGGACGACCTGCTTCGCGAGTTTCTGACCGAGAGCGGGGAGCATCTCGACACGGTCGATGCAGAATTGGTTCGATTCGAACAGGATCCGAACAACGAGACTATTCTGCGGAACATTTTCCGACTCGTGCACACGATCAAGGGAACCTGCGGGTTCCTCGGACTCCCGCGGCTGGAAGCTCTGGCGCACGCCGCCGAGACCTTGATGGGTCGCTTCCGTGACGGGCTGCCCGCCACGTCGGATTCCGTCACCCTGATCCTGCTGACGCTGGACCGGCTGAAGGCGATCCTGGCCGATCTGGAGGCCACCGGCACGGAGCCCGCGGGCTCGGACGACGACCTCATCTCCGCCCTGGAGCGCATGGCCGAGGGCTCGCCGGAGCCGGAGGCCGCCGCCCCGCCGCCGCCGCCCGAGCCGGTCCTGCCCGATCCGGTGGTCCGCGAGCTGAAGCCCGGCGAGGTCTCCCTGGACGACCTGGAGGCCGCCTTCCTGGCCGCTCCCGGTCCGGACGAATCGGACTTCCTCCCGCCGCCGGCCCCCGTGGCCGCGATGCCCGCCCCCGCGGCCGCCGTCGCCCCGGCGCCCGCGCCCGCCGTCAGCGCGGCGCCCAAGGCCGAGAAGAAGCCCGAGCCCGTCGAGGCCGAGAAGACCGAGAAGGCCGAGCCGGCGCGCGCCGAGAAGGTCGAGGGCGCCGAGGGCGAGACGACCGCCGCCGCCAAGAACCAGACCATCCGGGTGAACGTCGACACGCTCGAACACCTGATGACGATGGTCTCCGAGCTGGTGCTGACCCGCAACCAGCTCCTCGAGATCGCCCGCCGGCACGAGGATTCGAGCTACAAGGTTCCGCTGCAGCGCCTGTCGCACGTCACCGCCGAGCTGCAGGAAGGCGTCATGAAGACGCGCATGCAGCCGATCGGCAACGCGTGGCAGAAGCTGCCGCGCGTGGTGCGCGACCTCTCGGCCGAACTCGGCAAGCAGATCGACCTCGTGATGGTCGGCAACGAGACCGAGCTCGACCGCCAGGTCCTCGAGGTCATCAAGGACCCGCTGACCCACATGGTCCGCAACTCGGCGGATCACGGCCTCGAATCGACCGCCGAGCGCGTGGCGGCGGGCAAGCCCGCCCGCGGAACGATCCGCCTCGCCGCCTACCACGAGGGCGGCACGATCACGATCGAGATCGCCGACGATGGCAAGGGCCTGAACCTCGCGGCCATCCGCAAGAAGGCGGCGGAGCGCGGCCTCGCCTCCCAGGCCGATATCGAGCGGATGACCGACGCGCAGGTCGCCAAGTTCATCTTCCACGCCGGCTTCTCGACGGCGGCGGCGGTGACCTCGGTCTCGGGCCGCGGCGTCGGCATGGACGTGGTCAAGACCAACATCGAGACCATCGGCGGCCTGATCGACATCGCCACCACGGCGGGTCGCGGCACCACCTTCACCATCAAGATCCCGCTGACGCTGGCGATCGTGGCCGCCCTGATCGTCCGGGCCGGCGAGCACCGCTTCGCCCTGCCGCAGGTGGCGGTGCTGGAGCTGGTCCGGGTCGATGCCGGGGCGCAGCGGGTCGAGCACATCAACGGCGCGCCGGTGCTGCGCCTGCGCGAGCGGCTGCTGCCGATCGTCTCGCTCACCGGCCTGCTCGGCCAGACGAGCCCGGGCGCGGAGACGGACCAGGCCGGCTTCGTGGTGGTCGCCCAGGTCGGGCGCGAGCGCTTCGGCATCCTCGTCGACGAGGTCTTCCACACGGAGGAGATCGTCGTGAAGCCGATGTCGGTGAAGCTGCGGCACATCCCAATGTTTGCCGGCAACACGATCCTCGGCGACGGCGCCGTGGTGCTGATCGTCGATCCGAACGGCGTGGCCCGTCAGGTAGCGCAGGGCGTCCAGGGCAGCGGCGGCCACATCGACGCCGACGCCGACGAGGCGGTCGAGATGGCCGACACCAAGACCACGCTCCTGGTGTTCAAGGGCGGCCAGGGCAGCTTCAAGGCGGTGCCGCTGTCGCTGGTCACCCGTCTCGAGGAGATCGAGTGCGCCAAGGTCGAGTGGCTCGGCGGCCGCGCGCTGATCCAGTACCGCGGGCGCCTGATGCCCCTGGTCCCGGCCGACGCGGCGATCACCATCAAGTCGGAGGGGACGCAGGCCCTGGTGGTGTTCTCCGACGGCGAGCGCGCCATGGGTCTCGTGGTCGACGAGATCGTCGACATCGTCGAGGAGCGCCTCGACATCGAGATCGCGGCCGACCGGTCGGACCTGATCGGCTCGGCGGTGCTGCGGGGCCGGGCGACCGACATCATCAACATCGCCCACTTCCTGCCGCTGGCCTACGACGACTGGGCGCGCGGCCTGAAGCGGCCCGAGCAGATCTCCACGGTCCTGCTGGTCGACGACTCGGCCTTCTTCCGCGACATGCTGAGCCCGGTGCTGAAGGCCGCGGGCTACCAGGTGGTCACGGCGTCGAGCGCCGAGACGGCCCTGTCGACCCTCCAGTCCGATCCGCAGATCGAGGTGGTGGTCACCGACCTGGAGATGCCGGGCCGCAGCGGCTTCGACCTCGTCGCCGCCATGCGGCGGGCCGAGCCGCGCCTCGCCGGGCTCCCGGTGATCGGCCTCACCGGCGCGATCGGCGCCGACGCGGTGGAGAAGGCGCGGGCGCTGGCGATCAGCGACCTCGTGGCGAAGTTCGACCGCAGCGGCCTGATCTCGGCGCTGGCCGAGATCGGCGCCGCCACGGTGTCGAAAGCCGCCTGAGCCGCCGCGCCGCCCGCCCCGGGCGATCGACCCAGGCCGATCGCCACAAGCCGATCGCGACGATCGCGACGAACGAATCCGGAGAGTTCCGATGCAGGCTGCCAACGCCAACACCAGCGGCGCCCCCACCAACGGCGCCGAGACCGGCGCCACCGACGACTTCGTCACGGTCTTCGTCGGCGAGACGCTGTTCGGCCTGGCGATCGAGCGGGTCCACGACGTCTTCGTCCCGTCGGGCGTGACGCCGGTTCCCCTGGCGCCGGCCGAGATCGTCGGCCTGCTGAACCTGCGCGGCCGGGTCGTGACGGCCATGAGCCTGCGCCGGCGCCTGGGCCTGCCGGACGCGGAGGCCGAGGCGGACGGCAGCAAGGCCAGCCCGAAGATGGCGATCGGTCTGGAGCAGGCCGGCGAGACCTTCGCGCTGGTGGTCGACGGCGTCGGCGAGGTGCTCAAGCTCGGCGCCGACAGCCGCGAGGCGGTGCCGATCAACCTGGATCCGCGCTTCCGCGACCTCGCCACCTGCGTCCACCGCCTCGACGGCCGGCTCCTGGTGATCCTCGACGTGGACGCGCTCCTCGGCTTCACGCCCGCCGGCGCCAAGGCGGCTTGAGGGAGAGGTCGATGAAGGCGCCCCACGAGACCACCTGCCTGGTGGTGGACGATTCCGCGGTGATCCGGAAGGTCGCCCGGCGGATCATCGAGGATCTCGGCATGAATGTCAGCGAGGCCGAGGACGGCAGCGCCGCCCTCGAGGCCTGCGCGGCCAGCATGCCCGACGCCATCCTGCTCGACTGGAACATGCCGAACATGGACGGCTACGCGTTCCTTCAGGCCCTGCGCCAGAGCGAGGGCGGGGGCGCGCCGAAGGTCCTGTTCTGCACCACCGAGAACGACGTCGGGGCGATCGCCCGCGCCCTCCGGGCGGGGGCCGACGAGTACATCATGAAGCCCTTCGACCGCGACATCCTGACGGCCAAGCTCGAACAGGTCGGTCTCGTCGCCGACGCGGCCTGATCGCCCGCTCCCTGACCCGCGGCCCGAGCCCCGCGACCCTGCACCCGAGGCAATCATCATGGCCCTGAGTCCCGCGGTCGCCCCGCTGCGCACGCCGCCAACCCAGAGCACGACCTCATCGGCCACGGCGATCCGTGTGCTCGTGGCCGACGACTCGGCCGTGGTGCGCGGCCTCGTGGCCCGCTGGATCGGCGAGGCCGGATTCGAGCTCGTCGGCACGGCTTCCAACGGCCGGATCGCCCTGGAGCTGATGGCCAAGCACGACCCGGACGTGGTCCTGCTCGACATCGAGATGCCGGAACTCGACGGCACGACCGCGCTGCCGCGCATGCTCGCCATGAGCCCGAGCGTGCAGGTCGTGATGATGTCGACGCTGACGACGCGCAACGCCGATATCTCGCTGAAATGCCTCGCCCTCGGCGCGGTGGACTACATCGCCAAGCCGGAGAGCAGCCGCGGCGTCACCACCTCGGACACGTTCCGGGTCGAGCTGATCGAGCGCGTCCGCGTGTTCGGCTCCGCCCGCGCGCGTGGCCGGCGCCCGGCCGCCGCGCCCGCCGGCCACGCGCCCGGGTACCACGCCGCGCCGGCGGCCGCACCGGCCGCGGTGCATCCGGCGCCGGCCGCCGCGGCGCGCCCCGCGACTCCCTTCACGCTCCGGCCCAAGGTCCGCAACCGGACCCAGCCCCGCGCCCTGCTGATCGGCTCCTCCACGGGCGGCCCGCGGGCCGTGGGCGAGATGCTGGAGGGCATCGGCGCGGCCGCCCTGCGGCGCCTGCCGGTCCTGATCGTCCAGCACATGCCGCCGATCTTCACGGCGGTCTTCGCCGAGCATCTGGCCACCCGCACCGGGCTCCCGGCGGCGGAGGGCAAGGCCGAGGAGCGGGTCGAGCCGGGCCGCATCTACGTCGCCCCGGGCGGCCGCCACATGGGGCTGGCCGGCGGGGCCGGCGGCCCGATCATCAAGCTCACCGACGGCCCCCCGGTGAATTTCTGCCGCCCCGCGGTCGACGTCCTGTTCAAGGACGCGGCGGTGGTGTTCGGCGCCGCCACCGCGACCGTGATCCTCACCGGCATGGGCTCGGACGGGACCAACGGCGCCCGGGCGCTCACCGAGGCCGGCGGCCCGGTCCTCGCCCAGGACGAGGCCACCAGCACGGTCTGGGGCATGCCGGGCAGCGTCGCGCGGGCCGGGCTCGCCGAGGCCGTGCTGCCGTTGCCCGAACTCGCGACGGCGCTGCGCGCCCTGATCACGGGGCAGCCGGCATGACCGAGCTCGAGTTCGAATTCCTGCGCACCTTCCTGAAGCAGCGCTCCGGCCTCGCGCTGACGCCGGAGAAACGCTACCTCGTGGAGAGCCGGCTGACCCCGGTCTGCCGCCGCTTCGGCCTCGCCAGCCTCGGCGACCTGATCGGCGCCCTCAAGCTCGCCCAGAACAGCACGATCGAGCGGGCCGTGGTCGAGGCCATGACCACGAACGAGACCTTCTTCTTCCGCGACCGGATCCCCTTCGACCTGTTCCGCGACACGCTCCTGCCGGACGTGCTGGCGCGCAATGCCGGCCGCCGCCGGCTGCGGATCTGGTGCGCGGCGGCCTCGACCGGGCAGGAGCCGTACTCGCTGGCCATGCTCCTCCAGGAGGCGGCGCCGCGGCTCGCCGGCTGGCAGGTGGAGATCGTCGCCACCGACCTGTCCACCGAGGTGATCGAGAAGGCCAAGCTCGGGCTGTACAGCCATTTCGAGGTCCAGCGCGGCCTGCCGGTGCAGTGGCTGATCAAGTACTTCACCCAGGTCGGCGAGCAGTGGCAGATCGCCCAGAGCCTGCGCAGCATGGTCGATTACCGCCAGCTCAACCTGCTGCACAGCTTCGCCTCGCTGGGCCAGTTCGACGTGATCTACTGCCGCAACGTGCTGATCTACTTCGACGCGCCGACCAAGTCCGACGTCCTGGCGCGGCTCGCGGCGCAGCTCGCCCCGGAGGGCGCGCTCCTGCTCGGCGCCGCCGAGACGGTGATCGGCCTGACCGACCGGCTCTCGCCGAACCCGAAGCACCGCGGCCTCTACGGCCACGCCGAGGCCGCGGCGCGTCCGGCCGAGGCGCCGCCGCTGCGCATGGCCGCGAGCCTCTGAGCGGCGCGACCGGGATCCCCGGTCGCGCCCCGGCTCCGGGCCGTCCCCGAGTCCGCCAGCGCGACGGGAATCCAGGCGATCCCGGAAACGCGGCCTTAAGAACCGCGTGGGTAATTTGCACACGGACCCGCCGCCGGGCGAATCCGGCTCATCCGTGACCCGAGCCTCCCATGAGTACCGTCTCGTCCACCGCGACAGCACAGCTCGCCGCGCAGCGATGGTCGCCGCCTGCGTCGCCCCAGACCCGGATATCCGACACGATCAGCAGCGCGCTGTCGGCCGGCACGATCAGCAGCACCGACGCGACGGCCCTCGCGGGCGCCCTGAGCAGCATCGATAGGAGCCTGTCGTCGACCAGCGCTGCCTCGACCAGCGCGACGAGCCGGTCCGGGCTCGACCCGTCCTCGATGAAGGACCGGATCGACGGCCTGATCGCCGATCAGGTCAGCAGCGGCAGCCTCACCGCCGACCAAGCCACGGAGCTGAAGAACCTGTTCGCCAGCCACGGCCGGAGCACCCAGAGCGCGGACGCCACCGGCGACGGGACTGGCGACGTCGCCGGCCCGGACGGCCCGCCGCCGGGGCCCCCGCCCGGCCCGGCGCCGACGGACGCTGCGGGCAGCGCCGGGAGCGGGGCGTCGGTCTCCGCGTCGGCCTCGACCTCGACTTCGACCTCGACCACCGACGCGGCGCGCACGACGAACGACCTGCTATCCACCTTCATCCAGCAGCTCCAGAGCGGCCAGTCGGGCCGCGTCGGCTACGGGGCGAGCGGCACCGCCAACAGCGGCGCCGTCTCGGCGCTCCTCCTCGACTTCCGCAGCTGAGGCCGGGGACGCGCCCGGCGGGCCTCCCGCCCGGTGCATCGCCCGCCTGCGCGCGGCCGGGGTCGACCCCGGCCGCGCGACGCGGCATCACAGCGTCGGACAGGCACGGGAGAGACGGCATGGCGGCAGGAGCGGGGACCGGATTGCCCAAGGTCGCGTTCATCGGCACAGGCGGGACGATCTCGTCCCTCGGCCGCGATGCCCTCGACATCCTCGACTACACCGCCACCGACCGGCGTCTCGAGGCCGGCGCGATCCTGGACGCGGTTCCGGAACTCGCGACAGTCGCCGCGGTGGTGCCGGTGCCGTTCCGGGCGGTCCCGAGCCCGGCGATCGGGTTCGCCGAGTGGCGCGACCTCGTCCGGCTGTGCGAGCGCCTCGCGTCCGAGCACCCGGACCTCGCCGGCATCGTCATCGGGCACGGGACCGCCACGCTGGAGGAGACCGCCTACGCCCTCAGCCTCACCCTGACGGTGGATCTGCCGGTGGTGCTGGTCGGCTCGCAGCGGCCGATGAGCGCCCTCTCCACCGACGCCAAGCTGAACCTCGTGGCGGCCGTGCGCACGGCCGCGGCGCCCGCCTCCCGCGGGCGCGGCGTGCTGGTGGTGCTCAACGACGAGATCCAGGCCGCCCGCGAGGTGACCAAGACCTCGGTGGCCCGGCTCCAGACCTTCCGGACCCCGGATTTCGGCGTGCTCGGCCACGTCGACGGCGAGTCCGTCCGCTACTACCGCCGCTCCGAGCGGGCGCACGCGCCGGGCACGCCCTTCGACATCCGGACCCTGCCGGCGCTGCCGCGGGTCGACGTCGCCTACGGGTACGCCGACGCCGACGGCACCGCGGTCCGGGCCTTCCTGGCCGCGGGCGCGCGCGGCCTCGTCGCGGCCGGTCTCGCGCCGGGCATGACCCCGCCCGCCGAGGCCGAGGCCCTGGAGGCGGCGGCCGCCGCCGGGATCGTGGTGGTGATGTCGACCCGGGCCGGCAGCGGCGTGGTCCCGCTCACCACCCGGCTGCGCAGCCGCGGCATCCTCAGCGCCGACAACCTCACCCCGCAGAAGGCCCGGATCCTGCTCGCCCTGGCGCTGACCGTCACGGCGGAGCCCGAGGCGGTGGCGCGGCTGTTCGCGACCTACTAGCGACGCGTCCCGGGGCCGGTCGCCCGCCCCGCCGAGCCCTCAACGCCTCCTTCCGGCCGGTCCCGCACGGTCCCCGCCGCGCGCGAACCCTGTCGCGGCCCGTGGCGCGCGCCGGCGATGTCGGCCGGCCATGCGGGCCGCATGTGCGATTTGGTCCAGAAAGTCCCGCCGAGCCCGGATAGGTCAAGGATCAGTCCGGTGCAGTCCAGCCGAAGGGTTTTTCGCCCGGAAGACTGTCAGCGGACGAAGAAGGTTCGGGAACACGCCTTCAGCATTGCGGAAGATGCTCGGGATCGGCTTCCGCGCAGGGCATGACGGTTCGCGTGCCCGCACAGGGATTCACGGCCATGCGCGCGACATCCATCGTCTCCATGTCTCTGGCGCTCTCGGTCCTGTCCGGGCTGGGCGCACAGGCGGAGACCGCCGGGAGCCTCTCCACGACGACGGCCGTCAGCGGCAGCGCCGCCGCGATGTACAATCTCGGAATCCTCTACATCAACGGCCAGGGCGTGAAGCAGGATTTCGGTGCGGCCGGACGCTGGTTCGAGAAGTCGGCCGCCGGCGGTGACGTCGACGCCATGCTCAACCTCGGCAGCCTGTACTACAACGGCCAGGGCGTGAAGCAGGACTACGCCGCCGCGGCCGCGTGGTTCGAGAAGGCCGCCCTGGCGGGCAACGCCGAGGCCATGAACAACCTCGGCAGCCTCTACGATGCCGGCCAGGGCGTGACGCAGGACTACGCCACCGCGCGCAGTTGGTACGAGAAGGCGGCGGCCGCCGGTGCCGCGTCGGCCCTGTACAATCTCGGCTTACTCTACGCCAACGGTCAGGGCGTCGGGCAGGATTACGGCGCGGCCGCGTCCTGGTTCGGGAAGGCCGCCGCCGCCGGCAACGTTGACGCGATGAACGCCCTCGGCAGCCTGCACCTCAACGGTCAGGGCGTGAAGCGGGACGCCGCCGCGGCCCGCCGCTGGTTCGAGCGGGCGGTCGCCGGCGGCAACGTGGACGCGATGAACAACCTCGGCAGCCTCTACCTGAACGGCCAGGGCGTGAAGACGGACGCCGCCGCGGCCCGCCGCTGGTTCGAGAAGGCGGCCGCCGCCGGCCACGCGGAGGCGATGAACAATCTCGGTTTCCTCTACGTCAACGGTCGCGGGGTGAAGCAGGATTTCGAGGCCGCCCGGCGGTGGTTCGAGAAGGCCGCCGGCGGCGCCGCGGCCGCGAACGTCCCCGGCGACATCGCGCTCCGCTAGAGCCGTTCCCTGTCGGTTCGGGACGGAGGTGATCGCCGGGCCCGTGCCGAACGAGGCACCGCTGCCCTCTTCCGCGAGGGAGAGGGGCCCTGGCGCGGCTGCCGGGACCGGAGTTGCCGCCCTTCCCAACCGTCGCAAAACGATCGGGAGCGGCTCTTGGGCGGGGTCGCGGTCGGGGCGCGCACGTGTCATGCCAGCGGGCGCGGTCCCCACCGGACCGGATGGGGCGAGGATACGGCTCGGATGGGGCCAGGATGGCCTCCTCCGTCTCCGACGCGACCCGTCCGCAGGGACCAGACATCGATGCCGCTGATCGACCCCGCCCGCTCGCTCCTCCTCGTCATCGACGTTCAGGTCCGGCTGATGCCGACGATCGCGGAAGGGGACGGGGTCGTCGCCAATGCGGGCCGCCTCCTCGCCGCCGCGCAGCTGCTCGACGTCCCGGTCCTGGTCACCGAGCAGAATGCCGGCGGCCTCGGGCCGACCGTGCCGGCCCTGGCGCCCGAGCCCGGGACGGCCTTCGCGAAGATGAGCTTCGGCGCGACCCGGACGCCCGGCTTCCTCGAGCGCCTGCCCGCGGATCGCGACCTCGTGGTCAGCGGCTGCGAGGCGCATGTCTGCGTGCTGCAGACGGTTCTCGGGCTGCGCGAGTCCGGCCGCCGCGTCGCCGTGGTGGCCGACGCCGTGGGCTCGCGGCGGATCGAGAACCGGGAGGCCGCGCTCGCCCGGATGGCGGCCCACGGCGCCGAGATCGTCACGACCGAGATGGTGGCGTTCGAGTGGCTCGGCACGGCGCGGCACAGGCGGTTCCGCGACGTCGTCAGGCTCATCAAGTAGGCGCCGCGGCGGTCCTCGCCGCGGCGCGCGCCTCAGGAGCCGTCGAGGGCCGCGCGGGTCTGCGGGTCGGGTCCGATGTCGTCGGTGCCGGTCATGCCCAGCACCTCGATCAGGCGGGTCCGGGCGCGGCTGACCCGGCTCTTGATCGTGCCCACCGCGACGCCGCAGATGGCCGCGGCCTCCTCGTAGGTGAAGCTCTGGGCGCCGACCAGGACCAGCGCCTCGCGCTGGGCCGGCGGCAGCCGGTTCAGCGCGCTCTGGAATTGCGCCATCTCCATCCGGATCTCCTGCTCGGGGAGGGCGGTCAGGCGCCCGGCATGGAGGCCGTCGGCGTCCTCCACCTCGCGCTTGCGCTTGCGCTGCTCCGAGTAGAACAGGTTCCGCAGGATCGTGAACAGCCACGCGGTCAGGTTGGTCCCGCGGCGGAAGCTTGCGGCGTTGACCCAGGCGCGCACGAGCGTGTCCTGCACGAGGTCGTCCGAGCGGTCGAGGTCGTAGGTCAGCGAGAACGCGAAGGCCCGCAGCGCCGGGATCGCCCCCAGCAGGAGGTCGCGCATCTCCGCGTCGGCGCCCCGGGGGGCCGGACCGGATCCGCTCCCCGCGGGGGCGGCTTGCAGCATCAGGGTCATCGCGAGGCCTCCGTGTCGGAGTGTGCGGCGAGCTCGTCGAGCAGCGTCCGGAGCCGGTCCGGGATCGGCAGGGCCAGGACGCCCGCGTAGTGCAGGCGCAGGCCGCGCCCGATCCGGTCCCGCGCGCCGTCGTCGATCGGCCGGCCGGGTCCGCCGACCGGCACCGGGCGTGATGCGGCCGCGGCGCCCGGTCCGGCCGGGTCCGCCGCGCCGGCGGAGCCCGGAATCCCTGGATCGTCCTCGGTCCCTGACATGGTCGCGCCCCCGGTCGTGCGCGATGGGGCCCCGAGGGGCCCGGCGGTCCGCCGGACCGTTGTCCCCATCGGTTCGGCGAAGACGCGTCTCATCGCCTTCCGGCAGCGCTGGTAGGCGCGACGGATTTAATCGGTTCTGAACCCCGCATTCATCCAATTTTAATCTTGAAATAGCCCAGCTTGCGCCGAATTTAGTCCATAAAATCTCAGATACAATTCAGAAATACTTGTGTTCAGCTTGGCCGTGGCGACACTCGTCCTCCGTGCCTGAACGCGGGATGAGCGCACCGCGCCCCCGGCCAAGCGCGCCGCGACGGCCCCGCTCAGAGCTTCACGCCCTCGAGATAGCCGCGGTTCCAGGTCGGGCTGATCAGGATCTCGTTGACGCAGACGGAGGCCGGCAGGCGGGCGACGAACAGGATCGTCTCGGCGAGATCCTCCGGCTGGAGCATGCGCCCGCGATCCTCCGCGGTGACCGGGACTGGCCGCTTGTCGAGGAGGGGCGTCGCGACCTCGCCGGGGCAGATGCAGCAGGACCGGATGCCGTGCCCGCACTCCTCTTGGTTCAGGCTCTCCGAGAGCGCCACGAGCCCGTGCTTGGCGGCGGAATAGGCCGGTCCCGTCAGCTTGGAGACGTAGCGGCCGGCCCAGGAGGAGACGTGGATGATCAGGCCGCTCCGCTGCGCCCGCATGGTCGGCAGCACCGCCCGCGCCGCGTAGAAGGGGCCGTTGAGATTGACGCCGACCACGGCGTCGATGCCGGCCGGCGTGATCTCGCTCCAGCCGCGCCGCGGCACGTTGAGGCCCGCCGCGTTCACCAGCAGGTCGCAGCGCCGCCACGCGGCGTGAACCGCCTCCCAGGCGCGCTGCACGTCGTCGGCCACGCCCATGTCGGCCGGGGCGACCAGCGCCTCGCCGCCCGCCGCGCGGACCATCTCCGCGGTGCGCGCGAGGGCCTCCTGACCCCGTCCGGTGAGCGCGACCCGCGTGCCGGCCCGCGCCAGCGCCACGGCGGCCGCCTGCCCGATCCCGGATCCGGCCCCCGTCACCCAGGCGGCCTGCCCTTCGAGCGCGCGAATCATGGCGTTCGGCTCCCGCCCTACGGCTTGGCGACGAGCGGGCAGCCGCCCTCGGCGAGGGGGCGGAAGGCCTGCTCGGCGGGGATCGTCTCCAGCACCTTGTAGAGGTCCCACGGGCCCTTCGACTCGGACGGCGCCTTCACCTCGAACAGGTACATCGGGTGGATCTTGCGCCCGTCCGCCCGGACCACACCCTTGCCGAACAGCGGGTCGTCGGTCGGGTTGGCCTTCATCCAGGCCATGGTCTTCTGCGGGTCCGTCGACTTCGTCGCCGCCACGGCCTTCAGGTAGTGCAGGAGCCCGGCATAGACGCCCGCGTGGTTCATCGTCGGCATGCTGTTGCCGTTGCGCGGGTAGAAGCGCTCCGAGAAGGCCCGGGTCTCCGGGTTGAGATCCCAGTAGAACGACTCCGTCAGCACGAGGCCCTGCGCGGTCTGCAGGCCGATCGCGTGGACGTCGACGGCGTAGATCAGCAGGGCGGCGAGCTTCTGGCCGCCGTCGGTCAGCCCGAACTCGTGCGCCTGCTTGACCGCGTTGACCGTGTCGCCGCCCGCGTTGGCCAGACCCACAACCTTCGCGCCCGAGGCCTGCGCCTGCAGCAGGAACGAAGAGAAGTCCGTGGCGGGGAACGGGACCCGCGCGGCGCCCAATACGCGCCCGCCGCCCGTATCGATCACGGCCTTCGCCTCATTCTGGAGGGAGAGCCCGAAGGCGTAGTCGGCGGTGAGGAAATACCACGTGTCGCCGCCGCGCTTGAGCATGGCGCCGGCCGTGCCGTGCGCCAGGGCGTAGGTGTCGTAGGTCCACTGGATCGTGTTCGGCGAGCACTGCTTGCCGGTCAGCTCCGTGGTGCCGGCCCCCGAGTCGATGAAGACCTTGTTCTTCTCGCGGGTGACCTGACTCACCGCCAGCGCAACCGAGGAGGTCGGCACGTCGAGGATCGCGTCCACGCCGTCGCGGTCGTACCACTGGCGGGCGACGGCGGCGCCGATATCGGGTTTGTTCTGGTGGTCGGCCGAGACGATCTCGACCTGCACGCCCGGCTCGGTCTTGGCGAAATCCTCGACCGCCATCTGCGCGGCGACGACGGAGCCCTTGCCGCCGGTATCGGCGTAGACGCCCGACATGTCGTTGAGGACGCCGACCTTGACGCGGATCGGCTCGGCAACGGCCGGCCCGGCGAGCGCGGCGAAGCCGATCGCGACCGAGAGCACGCAACTCCGGATCGACGCCATGGCAGACCGTCCTCCGCGGCAATTTCTGTCTTTCGGCCAGGAGGGCACGCTGGCATCCCAGCGTCAAGCAGCGGTCCGCGACCGGACCCGGGAGCGGTGAGACAGGCCGGCGCCGGATGTGTCGCGGCGGCGGTGCCGACGGAATTGGGCCGGAACTCCCACCCGAGACCGGCCCGTCGCGACATCGGGATCGGCGCGGTGGCGCGGCCTCAGCCGACGCGCTGTGCCGGACGACGGTCACGCCCCACGGGCGCGAGGCCCGGCCTCGGCGATCGAATGTCGTGGTGCCGGCGGAGGGGATCGAACCCCCGACCTTCGGTTTACAAAACCGCTGCACTACCGCTGTGCTACACCGGCTCGCGCTCTGAAACCATTGAGAAAATTGGCGGTTTCGGTGCGTCAGAGGCGCTTTTGACTACGTTTGGGGGGGCTTCGTCAAGGCACACATCTCGGCACGTTCCGTTCATCGTGCATGCGCGCGACCCTTTGGAGTGGGCCGAAGAAGGCCAGCGCCCGAGCGATGTGGGAGGCGGCACAGTTCATGGCAAAGTCCACGGTTTGGGAGTGAATGGCCAAGGAACCCTCGACTCGCCGAGCTGCGCGAGACCGCGAGGTTACCGATCGGGCGATCCGCGCCGTGGTTGTCGCGGTGCTGGCCGACCGCGCCGGCAGGACCTACCCGCTTCCGAAGGATCGGCGCCGTGACATCACCGCGACCATTCGACAGAACACTCGTGCGGCCGTTGCGCGCGCCGCCCACAAGCCGGCTCGAAAGCGCAACATGGTTCGGACCGCGATCCTGCTGGGGCACTCGATATAGGGGTGAGCGTGATAGATCCCGGTGCCGCCCGAGCGGCGACTGTCGAACGCGTAATGGAGCGGTTGAGCGGCTTCGCGCAGGGAAGCGGCGTCAGTGGTAGGGTCGCCTGCCAGATCATCGAATGGGTGATCGCCTCCCCAACCGATCGCCGCAGGCGGAGACCTGTTGGCAAGGCGTGCACGTGCATCTTGATCGCACCCGGGTAGCGGGGTCGACGACGAAACCGCTCGCGACTTGTAGCGGCTTCGCTGGGAGGGATCGTCCTGAGAGGACAGGATCCAGATATCTAGAATGTGCGGTCGATACTGAATTCAGTTTTTGATATTCCTGTTGCTTCCCGTGTGCAGCATACATCTAAATTGACGAGATACCTATCTGCTCTTCAGGTCGAATGCGATACTGTTTTTACATGTATGGAGTAGTTTTCCGCAATAAGACATGCACCAGCTTTCGAATTTCATCAACGGACCCCGAAGGGAGAGTGCTCTTTTCTCAATGCAATGCCATGAAAAATAGGCAACCGAAATTATTATCGGGGTCGAAATTAGAAAATTAATCCACCACTGCCGAAGATCCGGAAAAACTGCAGACACTGCCTGTTGTATCGGAAATCCATACAAGAAAATGCCATATGAATAATCTCCGCTTGACACAATTGCGGACCGTGTCGGATTCCGCATCCCCAAATAGATAGTCACATAGGCGGCAGGAAGTGCGGAGAGGGCATTGAAGATTGGAAGATAAAGAAATCCAACCATGGCAATGGCGCATGCGAAGAAAATCGGGGCGCTATATGGAACTCGATCTCTGACCCGATAGAGGTACGCGCCGTACAGAAAGGATAAGACAAGCACAGGGCCGCGAACAGTCCCTTCGTCAACCTGCGTTCGCGTATAAATGGTGATCATGACTAAGACTTGCATCACCAGGCAGCCGAACAAAATCAGTTTTTCCGATCTGTAGAAGCCGATTATATAAAATACAGATATCAATATGTAGCAATACAATTCGTAAGGAAGTGTCCATAATTGCGCGTTCACCTGCGTAGTTGGGTTATCAGTAAAGACACCGGGGAGATAATACCGAACGACGCCTATCATGTTCAAAGTATATGACCAAAAGCCCGGATCCGTAAAATACTTTGGGAGCGGGTAATACGTGAACAGCGCTCCAATGATCATCATTGCTATTGTCGACTCCACTGCCAGCGCAGGGAAGATGCGAATTAGTCGAAGTCCCAAGAACCCGACGATCGTTCGAGAGCGTTCTAGACTTCCGGAAACGAGGAATCCACTCAGTGCGAAAAACATGGGAAGTATCATGGCCCATAATGGCCGCGACGGTCCCAAAATGAGCCATCTTTGAGCTTCTATGCCATAAGAAACTATCACAGTGTGCCACAAAACTATCATTGCGGCGAGACCAATTCGCATATAATCGAAGCCGGATGGCCGCCCTTTCGTCAGAAAGAGGCGTTGACTCAGAGTCATCGTTTCCGTCCCTCCCGGAAGCCGGGATTGATATCTTAATCCGGATCGTACCTCTGAATGGGAAATTTTGAAATTATAAAGAAGATTACGCTATTGAACGTATCACCATATCCGAATGGCTAACATGTGTGGGCTTCGAGAAGGCTTGATGCCCAAATTCCTCGACGGCCATCGATATTGCAGAGCGTACCGGGATCCACTGCCGTGCGCGCGCCTCGCTCGCTGCACGCGCTGGCTCGGTCGGAGGCCTATGGCTAACAATCGGCAATGCGCGCCTGAGCCGGAGTCGGCGGCACGTGGTCGGTGATACGACCGCTCACGCGTCAGTCACCGGCAGATTGCTCACCTGCGTCGTGTCCCGCTGCGTACGAATCGACAACTTGGTGTTCCAGTCGTGCCGACTGACCCGCCCCGCGCACCGGCACCCCTTAAGCGGGGCTTGGTCGGGCCGAGACCGATGGAGGTCGGGACCTCGGTCCAGGCCCGCACCGTGGCGTGCGGGTGTTGCGCGCGCTCGACCTTCGAGCCCAATGCCGCGTCCGACAGGTCGGAAAGCTCTCGTCGACCGGGTCGATCCCCATCTGCGGGGGCAGGGTTGGTCCGCCCCAACGTATCCCCGTCGAGGGTGAAGTTCGTCGAGGGCGCCGCTCGCGCGAGCAGCAGGGGCTGTTGCCGTGGATCAGCGCCACGGCGCGGCCGCCGCCGATCCGGTCGGGGTGGCCTGGCCTCCGAGGGAGGGCTCGCCCGGACCGGCAGGCCGCCAGGTCAGCCCAGGCATCGTCCGGTACTCCGCGCGTTCGTATAGAAGCGTAGAAGGCCTCCGATGATCGCATCAACGCGAAGTCCGTTCGCCGTCGGATGCGCGCGAAATGCCGTATGCTCACATATTCCCTGCCCGTCATTTCGTTCACCGCCATGCGTATGCCGAGCGGTTGCCAATGTGTCAGAAGCGATGGCGATTCCCGGTGCGGATCCCGCTAGACCTCGAACCAGAAGCTGGCACCCTCGTCGCACATGCCCTCACGATGCATGTACTTGATCGGAGTGATAATTTCGGACGCAGGCTTATAGTAAAATATCATGGCGAGAATGTATTGCTCGTTCGAAAACAGCGTGTCGCAAATCTCAGGATACTTATATGGCAGATGGATGTCGTGCACATGCACGATCACGCCAGGCCGGAGAAGCGGGTAGATTCGCAGGAAGAAATGCGTCGTGTCGGCGCCATGGAACAGGAAATGGCTGCCATCTAGCATCAGCACATCGCCATCCTTCAGCGATTGAAAGTAGGACGGGTCAACATCGAGAAGGCCGTTAGAAATCCACTTATCCGCAATGTCGCGGACGCTTGAGCGCGGATTGGGGTCGAGGCACTCGATCTTGGTGTCGAGCTTGTACTTGCCGATTGCGCGGCGAGCGAATTTCGTACTGTTGCCGCCTCCGACCTCGACATACCGGGCCGGCTTGCGTGTGGCGAGGACAGTCGTCAGGGCCAATGCGTCGCCGTAGTTGAAGTAGCCGTTCGGCAGGAACGGTGTCCGGCCGTCGGGGTCGCGGTCAGCGACGTTCGAGAAATCGGCGAATTGCTTCATGTCGTCGGCGAACGTTCTGAAGTGCCGGCTCTTGCGCTCCATGCGTTCGAGCAGCCAGGAATATGGCGTTCGATTCAACTCAGTTTTGACAACGTAGTCTCCGTCGAGAGAGCAGCTAGGCCCGGATTTCGATATTCGGGCATGAGCACTCGTCCATTGGTGTAATGCGGCACCAACGTATGGGCGCCCTGGAACATTTCGAGCGTTGGATGTGAAATCTTATCAATAGTTTCGCTAGTCGGCACAGGCGTACCGGTTCAGACCCGCCGCCACCGCGTGGGGGGCGTTGAGAACGGAAGGTGGCGGGGCGCGCGAGACAGATACTCGGTTCGCAGAAACGGCGTATAAGCGCCGCTCAATCCGAGCCGCGCCAGGATCTGCGCGGCCGGCCCTCAATGGCCCGAGCTGCGGATCAGGCTCTTCAGGCGCTGGTCGGCGGTGTCGAGGCGGTCAGCGATGCCGCGCCGGATGCATTTGCCGACGGAATCGCCGGCGTAGAACCCGACCGTCTGGTCCTGGTTGCGGCAGGACTGGACCGGCGGCCACGCCACCACGCCCGCCACGACCAGCAGCACGACCAGGCAGTCGACGACGAGCCAGCCCTTCCAGCCGAGCCGGAAGCCGCGACGCCGCTCGGGCGCCCGGTTCCGGCGCGGGGTGCGGTGCGCGCCGTCCGGGCCGACCCGCGCCATGCGAGCGCGGAACTGGGCCTCCTCGAGGGCGTCGGAGGCGCGGCCGGACGAGGCCGGGAGGAGCGGGCGGGTGGACATGGCGGCCTCGCGGAGGTCGGTTCGGAGCGGATCGGCGGAGCGCGGAAGGGCCTTGAGCGGGCGCTCAGTCGATGAGCCGCTTCAGGAGCGCGAGGTTGTCCTGGATCGACAGGACGTTGCCGAGCATCTCGGTACGGGCGCAGGCCCCGGCCCCGACAAGACCGAGCCAGCCCGCCGCCGGGCGGGCGCTGCAATCCGCGAAGCTGCCGTACAGGAACAGCCCGGCCGGCACCGCGAGGAGGGCGAGCTTCGTCGGAGAGAAGAGCCGGCCGACGACGCCTCTGCGCGGCCGCCGCGCGTCGCGGTCGTCGTCCCAGTCCGTGTCGTCCGGCTCCCAGCCGTAGCGGTCCGCCTGGTACGCCGCCGCGTCGATGTCCCGGTCCCGGCGATACATGGCGTTCCGTGCTCGGTCTGATCAGTCGGACCGAAGATGCCATGCTTTCGTGAAGCTCAACCTAAGAGCAATGTTTAAGTTCTTCTGAACCGGTCTCGCCCGGCTCAGGCGGCGAGCGCACGCCTCACCGTGGCGCGCAGATCCGCCAGGGAGAAGGGCTTGGTCAGCACGTCGGTGACGATGGCGTCGAGCCCGCGCGCGCGCTCGCGCTGATCGGCGAAGCCGGTCATCAGCAGGATGGTCAGGTCGGGGAAATCGCGCTTGGCGGCGAGGGCCAGCGCGATGCCGTCCATGAGCGGCATGCGGATATCGGTGAGCATCAGGTCGAAGCCGCCGTCGGCCTCGTTGAGGCGGTCGAGCCCGTCGCTGCCGTCGTTGGCCGTGACGACCGCGTGCCCGTCGATCTCGAGCCCCCGCTTCAGGAAGCCCCGGACGGTCTCTTCGTCATCCACCAGGAGGATGCGCGCCATGTGGTCCCGTAATCGTCCCCGAAATCCGCGCGCGCCGCGTCGCGACGCCGCGCACGCTCAAATATCGACAAACGCAGACGAATTCTCCGTCTGTCAAGTCGTCGCAGGCTGAATTGTCCCGCAGGTCGCGGCGCGCGGCGAAAATGCCGCGCCGCGGGCACGGTCAGGCGTCGAACAGGTCCGGGGCGCCGTCCCCGTAATCGACCACGCCCACGAAGGGCAACTGACGGAAGGCGTGGGCGGCGTCCATCCCGTAGCCGACGACGAACACGTCGGGGCAGGTGAAGCCGACGAAATCCGCGTCGATCGTCACGGCGCGCTTGCCGGGCTTCTCCAGCAGCACCGCGGTGAGGACGCGCCGGGCGCCGCGGGCCATCAGCAGGTCCTTGGCGAAGACGACGGTCCGGCCGGATTCCAGGATGTCGTCCACGAGCAGCACGTCCCGCCCGCGCACCTCGCTCTGCACGTCGCGCAGGATCTCGACCTGCCCGCTGGAGACCGTCCCGGTGCGGTAGCTCGACAGGTGCACGAACTCGACCTGCGGGGCGAGACCCACCCGGTGCAGCGACCGGAGCAGGTCGGCCGCGAACATGAAGCTGCCCTTGAGCACCGCCACGACGAGGAGGTTCTCGGGCCGCGCTGCGAGGATCTCGCGGGCGAGCTCGTCGTTGCGCTTGGCGATGGCCGCCTCGTCGAACAGGGTGCGGACGCGCCGTTCAGGGATGCTCATCTCTCGTGTCCCGAAGCCCGTTGGCGCGGCGGCGCCCGCCGCCACGCTCGGGAACGGTCTTAGCGTCCCGGGCGCGCGCGGGGAACTCCGGATCCGCCAGATGGTCCGGCGCCGTCGACGCGGGTCAGCCTTCGGCCGCCTGCCGGAACGGTCGGAGCAAGCGGGTGAGCCCGCGCCGGCGCGCCGGCCGGGCCGGTCGCCGCGCCGCGGCCAGGTCCGGCCCCGCATAGGTCCCGTCGGCGTCGTCCCCGTCGACCGCGTCGTCGTCCGGGTCGTCTGGTTCGACGTGCCGGACCTGCTCGAGGACGTCCGTCACGATGCGCGGGATGGGCTGCGCGTGCTCTTCCAGGAGCAGCGAGGCTGTCCAGAGGCGACTCGCGTTCGCGAGGGGCAGCTTCCCCTGTGTCAGGCGCTCCATCAGCATCCGGTCGGCGAGCGAGGCCGCGAGGTCGCTCACGATCTCGAGCTGATCCTGCTGTGTCGTGCTCTTCATGGCAGTCTTCACGCTAACGAAAATAGTCTTCTCCCAAACGGGACGGTATGCGAGCAAATTTGGCGATTCTATAACGTGCGTGAGCATTGGAGCTGCCGCCTGTGTAGAGGCCGGCTCCGGCGCGAGGACCGGTCCCGTCGACTCCGATCGGGTCGGGGTTCGGGCCGGCCCTGATCCGGCGCGGCGCCATCCGCGCACAAGCAAAAGGGGCTGGCGATCCGCCAACCCCTCGCGCTGTCGAGCTGAATGGATGGTACCACCGCCCCGGCTCGAACGGGGGACCCCCAGATCCACAATCTGGTGCTCTAACCAACTGAGCTACGGCGGCACTGGCGCGGGGTGTATCGTGGGCCGCGGCAGTTTTCAAGGCGATGCGTGCACGGGATTTGGACTTCGTGGACAGCGCCGTCCGAGCCCCCCGCGCCGGGGCCGGCCGCGCTCCCGCAGCACCGCCCGTTTGCAACGGGCTCGGCCCCGGCTGTAACTGCGGCGGCGGGGCCGACGCGTCGGCCCCGCCGATCGGGCGGACCGGAGGCGAGGGGGCGGACCGTGAGCGCGCGACAGCCATCGGGCGCCGCCGGCGGGGGCAGGGCGCCCGGCGACGGATCGGCCGACGTCCCGGCCCGGCGGCCCGTCAGGCCGGCGCGGAGGCCCCGTCGGCGCTGGACCGGGATCGGGCTCGTCCAGGCCCCCGGGCGGCTCCGCAGCCTCGTCCGACGGAGCGAGGGCGGCCTCGTCGCCCTCGCGACCCTGGTGGGCTGCGTCGCCGGCGTGGCGGTGTCCGCCATGACCTGGATCACCCAGACCCTGCGCGAGCATCTCTACCAGCTGCCCGCGGGCGCGCGCCTCAGCGCCGTCGACGCCGTGCCGCCGGCGCTCCTGCTCGTGGGCCCGTGCCTCGGCGGCGCCGTCCTCGGCCTGCTGATCGTCGCCGCCAACTACGTCCGCGGCCCGCGCAAGCGCCCGGCCATCGACCCGATCGAGGCCAACGCCCTGCACGGCGGCCGCATGTCCCTGCGCGACAGCCTCTACCTCGCGCTCCAGAACGTCATCTCGAACGGGTCCGGCGCCTCGGTGGGGCTGGAAGCCGGCTACACACAGATCGCCTCAGGCCTCGCCTCGCGCCTGGGCATCGCCTTCGAAGTGCGGCGCAGCGACCTGCGCACCCTGGTCGGCTGCGGCGCGGCCGGGGCGATCGCGGCCGGCTTCGGGGCGCCGCTCGCCGGCGCGTTCTACGCCTTCGAGTTGATCATCGGCACCTACTCGATCGCCACGCTGACGCCCGTGGTCGTCGCGGCGCTGTGCGGCAACCTGATCTCGCGCGCCCTGATCGAGGCGCAGCCGCTCGTCGATCTCGGCGACATGCAGGCGGTCACGACCTCGCACGTCACCAGCCTCGAGATCCTGCCGAGCCTCGCCCTCGGGCTGTTCTGCGCGGGCCTCGGGATCCTGATCATGCGCGGGGTCACGCTGGTCGAGCGCCTCGTCCAGGCCTCCGGCGTGCCGCGGGTGGCGGCGCCCGCCTTCGGGGGGCTGTGCGTCGGCGCGCTGGCGCTGCTCGCGACGCCGCAGGTGCTCTCGGGCGGCCACGGCGCCCTGCACATGCACTTCGCCGCCGAGGGGCAGGGGCACGGGATCGCCGTCCTGGCCGGGCTGTTCGCCGCCAAGGCCACGGCCTCGGCGATCTCGATCGGCTCGGGCTTCCGCGGCGGCCTGTTCTTCGCGTCGCTGTTCCTCGGGGCCATCGCCGGCAAGCTGTTCGCCGCCCTCGCCCCCGTGCTGGTGCCGCCGCTGGCGGATTTCGGCCTGACGCCGCTCGCCTACGCGGTCATCGGCATGAGCGCCCTAGCGGTAGCGGTCATCGGCGGCCCGCTCACCATGACGTTCCTGGCCCTGGAGGTCACCGGCAGCCTGCCGATCACCGGCGTCGTGCTGGCAGCGGTGATCGCGTCCTCCCTCACCGTGCGCAAGACCTTCGGCTACTCCTTCGCCACGTGGCGCTTCCACCTGCGCGGCGAGAGCATCCGCAGCCCCCACGACGTCGGCTGGATCCGCTCGCTCACCGTCGGCCGGCTGATGCGCCGCAATCCCGGCACCGTGGCCCTGGACACGCCGCTGCCCACCTTCCTGCGCGCCCATCCCCTCGGCTCGCCCTCCCGGGTGATCGCCGTGGACGGGTCGGGGCGCTACGCCGGCATCCTGAACGTGCCCGAAACGCACGCGGCCGCCCGGGATTCCGGCGCCGACGCGCAGCCGGTCCTCGCCGACCTGCTCCTGCACGCGGACGATTTCCTGACGCCAGGCATGAACGCCAAGGACGCCGCGGCCGCCTTCGACCGGACCGAGAGCGAGGCGCTCGCGGTCGTCGAGAGCGCCGAGAGCCGGAAGGTGCTGGGCCTGCTCACCGAGAGCCACACCCTCAAGCGCTACAGCGAGGAGCTCGACCGCCAGCGCCGGGCGATGGCGGGCGAAACCGACTGATTGTCAGGCCGGGGTGTTGACCCGACACCGGCGCGGACCAATCACCTGACGCCGACGACCCGGGCCCCGCGGAGGCCCGCACTTCGGAACGCGTGGAGGATTCATGGCCGCCCCAGAAAACAGCCAGCAGCGTCGCTACCGCATCGCGGTGATCCCCGGCGACGGCATCGGCAAGGAGGTGGTGCCGGAGGGCGTGCGCGTGCTGGAGCAGGCGGCCAAGCGGCACGGCTTCGGCCTCCAGCTCGACTGGTTCGATTTCGCCAGCTGCGACTATTACGAGCAGCACGGCCGGATGATGCCGGAGGACTGGAAGGCGCGGATCGAGACCCACGACGCGATCTATTTCGGTGCCGTCGGCATGCCCGAGCGCGTGCCCGACCACATCTCGCTCTGGGGCTCGCTGATCCTGTTCCGACGGGAATTCGACCAGTACGCGAACCTGCGCCCGGTGCGGCTGATGCCGGGGGTGAAGTGCCCGCTCGCCGACCGCAAGCCCGGCGACATCGACTTCTGGGTGGTCCGGGAGAACACCGAGGGCGAGTACTCGAACGCGGGCGGCCGGATGTTCGCCGGCACCGACCGGGAGTTCGCCCTGCAGGAGACGATCATGACCCGGCACGGGACGGACCGGATTCTCCGGTTCGCCTTCGAGCTGGCCCAGAAGCGCCCGAAGAAGCACCTGACCTCGGCCACGAAGTCGAACGGCATCTCGATCACCATGCCGTACTGGGACGAGCGGGTGAAGGCGGTGGCCGAGGCCTACCCGGACGTCCGGTGGGACCAGTACCACATCGACATCCTGACCGCGCATTTCGTCCTGAACCCGGACCGGTTCGACGTGGTGGTGGCCTCCAACCTGTTCGGCGACATCCTGTCGGATCTCGGGCCCGCCTGCGCGGGCACGATCGGCATCGCGCCCTCCGGCAACATCAACCCGGAACGGGTGCACCCGTCGGTGTTCGAGCCGGTTCACGGCTCGGCGCCGGACATCGCCGGCCAGGGGATCGCCAACCCGATCGGCCAGATCTGGTCGGGGGCGATGATGCTGGAGCATCTCGGCGAGCACGCGGCGGCGGCCGAGATCGTCGGCGGGATCGAGCGGGTGCTGTCCGAGCGGACGCTGCGCACCCGCGACCTCGGCGGCAACGCCGACACGCAGACCTGCGGCAAGGCGGTGGAGCAGGCGCTGGGGTAGGGCAATCACCCCGAGCCTCCCTTCCAGGCCCTCATCCTGAGGTGCCCGCGTCAGCGGGCCTCGAAGGAGCCCTCCAGGGATCGTGAGACCGCTGGAGGGCTCCTTCGAGTGCTACGCTGCGCTCCGCCCATCAGGATGAGGTGGGATTCCGTTTCCGTCTCAAGGCTGTCGTTGAGATGCCCTCTCCGTCATCACGAGCGGAGGTCCGAACACATCGACAGCCAACGGAACGAGCGCGGGAGGCCCCGTTCTCCGCGGCGTCAGCGCGGGCGGCGGCGCACGCTCACCACGTTGCTCGCCGGCTCGGCCTTGCCGGTCTCCGCCGGCAGGGTGTCGAGGGCGGTCTTGACGATGGTCGTGGCGTCGAGGCCCGCCTCGGCGTACATCTTCTCCGGGCTGTCGTGGTCCTGGTAGGCGTCCGGCAGCGTCATCGTCCGCACCCGCACCCCGCCCGCGTCCAGAGCGCCCCGCTCCGCCAGCAGGTGCAGCACCATCGCGCCGAACCCGCCCCGCGAGCCCTCCTCGATCGTGATCAGCACCTCGTGCTCGCGCGCCAGATCCAGGATCAGCGCCTCGTCCAGCGGCTTGGCGAACCGCGCGTCCGCCACCGTCACCGCCACGCCCTGCTCGGCCAGCGTGTCGGCCGCCTTCA